>JBJHBB010000001.1:0-5942 GCA_050485265.1 Rhodothermales bacterium
GTATGCCGCTGGTGGCTTTCCTCTGGGAGACCATCAACCAGCTGCTGGCCCTCCATGTGGATCTGGTTCGGCTTCTCCTGACCGTCCCGGTAGCACTGCTTTTCGTCGGCCTTGTGGTTTGGATGCATCGAAGCGTCCAGAGCTGGCTCGGAGAGACAGGATAGACGGCGCCATTTTTCCAACGCACTCGCCTCTCCAATTCGACCTATGGCTGACGAGACACCGCAGCGACCCGCGGCCGCAGCGCCCTATCCGGCACCGGATCATGCCCCGGCGACGGGCTCGGACGACCCCGGAGCCACTTCACTGGAGACCGTTGCTACGCCGGACATTCGTGGCACGATCGTGTTCACCGCGCTTCTCCTGATGGGCATCTTCGGCTTCTGGGCCCTGATGTACCTGGACCTTCTAAACCGCTAGTCAACCGGAGCCCGATTAGGCATGGCTGCTGCGAAGATCATCGTTTTCGAGAAGGCCTTCCTGGCGACGGGCCTCGTCCTTCTCGTCGTCTGTCTGATCATTTTGTTCTACACCGGCATCGCGATGGGCATCAGTCTGCCGGGCCGGGCCGGTGCTCTCGACCCAGCCTTGATCGATCAGACGCCGCCCTTCGACCAGCCCGGGGTTCGCCAGGTTGGGGAGGATCGCTACGAGGTCGTGATCATCGGTTATGCGTGGGGATACACGCCTCGCGAAGTGCGCGTGCCGGTCGGATCTGAATTGACCTTCCTGTCGACCTCGCGCGACGTGCTTCACGGTCTCCACGTCGAGGGTACACGACTCAACATGATGCTCATTCCCGGTCAGGTCTCTCGCAACACCTACACCTTCCGCGAGCCCGGTGAGCACCTGATTATCTGCCACGAGTTCTGCGGCATCGCCCATCACGCGATGTACGGGCGCGTGATCGCCGTCGCTGCGGACGAGTGGGATCCCGACATGGCTACGGGTGTGGACGACGCCGACCTCGAGGACATGGACCTCCCCGAACTCGGCGAACTGGTCTTCAATCGCGAAGGATGCCAGGCGTGCCACTCAATGGACGGCACCTCGCTGGTGGGCCCGACGCTCTACGGTAACTGGGGGCAGCCGCGTCCGCAGACGGACGGCTCGCGTCCCATCATGGACGACGAGTACGTGCGCGAGTCGATTCAGCAGCCATCAGCGCGACTCACGGAGGGTTACCCACCTGTGATGCCTCCGTATCCGGGCCTTTCAGAGCGCGAAATCGACGCGCTGATCGCCTATATCCGCCAGGTAAACGACGCCTGGAGTCCGAATCCATGAGCCATCATCCTACCGCGCCCATGTCGACCGCCGTGCTGACGGCTGCTCCCGTCGTGACCGATCCGGCAGGCTTCCGCCTGGAACCGCAGACCCGCCGCGCGCTGAGGTGGAGCGTCTACATCGGTTTCCTGGCCGTCTTCGCCGCCATCTTCCACGGCCTGGCCCAGGCACTGGCCTACGCCAACATCGACATCATCCAGTACTTCCCGCATCTGGAGAACTACTACCAGGGCCTGACGGTCCACGGAGTCGCGAACGCGCTGATTTTCACCTTTGCGTTCTCGAACGGGTTTCTCCCCCTGATGGTCGCGCGGTCGCTCGCTCGCCAGCCGAATCAAGGGCTCACGTGGGCGATGTTCGGGACGCTCGTCGCGGGCAACATCCTGACGGCGTTCGCGGTGATCTCGGGCCGCGCAACGGTACTCTACACGTCGTACAGCCCGCTACAGGCACACTGGACGTATTACATCGGCCTGGCGCTCGTGGTGGTGAGCACGTGGGTTGCGCTCGGAATCATGGTGATGATGTACCGGGCCTGGAGGAAGGATCACCCGGACGCTCGCATCCCCCTTCTGGCCTACATCAGCCTCATCAGCTACGTGATGTGGGCTCTGGCGTCGCTGCCGATAGCCGTGCTCTTCCTCGGGATCAACATTCCGTGGACGCTGGGCCTCCTTCCGATGACGGATCCTCTGCTGAGCCGGACGCTGTTCTGGTTCACGGGGCACGCCATCGTCTATGCGTGGCTACTGCCTGCGTATGTGTCGTGGTACGCCCTGATTCCCCGGCAGGTGGGAGGGCGCGTGTTGAGCGACTCCCTCACGCGCATGGTCTTCGTCCTGTTCTTGCTGCTCTCGATTCCGACGGGCTTCCATCACCAGTACACGGACCCGGGCATCTCGACATCGATGAAGTTCTTCCACGGCGTTCTGACATTCGGCGTGTTCTTCCCGAGTCTCGCGACGGCCTTCTCCGTGATGGCGGCCCTCGAGATGGGTGGGAGAGCGCGCGGCGGAACAGGGCTGTTCGCCTGGATCAAGAAGCTGCCGTGGAACGATCCGTCCGTGACCGCGCAGTTAATGGCGATGTTCACCTTCATCTTCGGTGGCATTACCGGGTTGATCAACGCGTCGATCGCGATGAACCAGGTCATCCACAACACAACGTGGGTGCCGGGCCACTTCCACATGACGGTGGGGTCTGCAGTCGCGCTGACGTTCATAGGCGTCGCGTACTGGCTGGTGCCGTACCTGACCGGCCGCCGATTGTGGGGACCCAAGTTGGGCGTGGCGTCGACGTGGGTATACACGATCGGCTTGCTCATCTTTGCACGTGGGATGATTTCGGCGGGGTTGGAGGGAATGCCTCGCCGCACCTTCCGAGTCGAGATGACCTACGACAATCCGGCATGGGACCTCGGGGGCATGCTGACCGGGATCGGCGGAACGCTCATGTTCATCGGGCTCCTGCTCTTCTTCGTCGTGCTGGCGATGACCATTTTCGCGGGCAAGAAGGGAGAAGGTCCGGTCGACATCCCCTGGAGTGAGACCCTCACTGCACCGGCCACCTCCGGGTTCGAAGTCAACTGGGACCGCATCGGTCTCTGGGTGATCGTCGCAGTGGTGCTGATCCTCATCGCTTACGGACCGTTCTTCGCGACCTATCTGCCGGCGGAGTGGATCTCGCCGGGGTACACTTTCTACTAAGTGTTCCTCCCCAGTCACTGCAGCAGTCCGAATTAGTCCCGCCTCGCCATCTCGAAGCCAGTTTCCATCCGGGTCATACTGATCGGCCTGGCGGTGATCGTGCTGCTGGGTGCCGTCCTGTATGCGAGCCTGTTCACCCTCGGGGTTTTGCCGCGTCTGGGCTTCGCTCCTGGCTACGTTCTGAGTGACGCCAGCGGGAATCGCGTCACCAGCGAGGACATGCGTGGCAGCGTGTCGGTGTACACGTTCGCCAGCAGAGCCGACGCGGGGACGCATCGCGATACGCACGCGACGCTCGACGGCGTGCAACACGCGCTCACGTCACTCGATCTCGGGGAGATTCCCGTCAAACTGGTCACGATCGACCTGAGTGGGGACGTGTCTGCCGGTGAGACGGTGACACCCGAAGGCGTGCAACGAATGCTTCTGCGCGGACCGCAGGAATCGCTTCGCCCGGTGGTGCGCGACGGTTTCGGCGTCTGGTATGATCCTGCTCCCGACGGATCGGTCCGCTACGATCCGGCGTTCGTCGTCGTGGACGGCCTGGGGGTCGTCCGGTCCCGTTACACGATCGGCATGCCCGATCCAGAAATCATTGCGGCTGACGTGCACTCGATCATTCGGGAAGCGCGGGCCGTTAGCGGCGCCGCCAGAATCGCCTACGAGGCCGCCCACCTCTTCCAGTGCTATCCTTCGAGATGAAGTTGTCCAGCGTCCTCCGGCGGTTTGCAGCAATGGTCGTGGTTGCGGGTTCGCTCGTGGCCTGCGGCGATCGGTACGAGCCTCATGGCACCTTCCTCGAGCCTCCGATGAGCGCGCCGGACTTCACGCTGGCCTCAGCCGAAGGCGAAGTCTCGAAAGCGGATTTCGAGGGACAGGTAGTGGTGATGTTTTTCGGATTCCGCAATTGCCCGGATGTGTGCCCGGACACCATGTCCAGGCTGAGCCGCGCCGTGCGCGCGCTTGACGAACACGAGGCCCGCGACGTTCAGGTTCTCCTCGTCTCCGTGGACCCCGAGCGCGATCCGCCAGACCAGATCCAGCGGTACGCGGAAACCTTCCATCCATCGTTTATCGGATTGACCGGGTCCCCCGAGCAGATCCAGCACGTTGCTTCCAGCTACGGTATCTACTTCGAGCAGGTCCCGACGAACGATGGCGCATCGTACACGGTGGATCACACCGCCGCTACCGTGGTCCTCAACCGCAACGGCGACACGGTGCTGATATGGTCGTACGGGACCGAGTCACAGGACATTGCGGCCGACCTCCGCTTCCTCCTGAATCGATGATCCGTTCAACCCTCCTACTGGTATTTCTAATCGTTGCCGCGTGCCGCGCGGAATCGCCGGGCGTTGACTCTTTCGTCGAAGGTCGCGAGGGGGTCATCGTCGAGGGCGCCTGGGCGCGGCCGGTGACCGTAGGTGAGTCCGAGCGAATCCATTCCGCTGCGTACTTCAGGCTTCAGAATTTTGGGGAGGATCAGGTGACGCTGGTCGATGCGGCAACTGACGTTGCCGGCCGGACTGAGATCCATGAGACCCAGATGGAGGACGGCGTGATGCGCATGCGTCAGCGGTCAGACGTGTCGGTGCCGGGAGGTGAGAGCGTCGCCTTCGAACCGGGAGGCTTGCACATCATGCTCATGGAGGTGCACCGCGACCTGGTAGAGGGTGACACCCTGATGCTGACGCTTCGTTTTGCCGACTCGTCCGAGCAGGAAGTGTCGGTCGCTGTGCGGACCTCCGCTCCGTAGCTGGCACCAGAGTTCGATGCGTGTTGCAAAGGAAATGAGTTTCGAGGCGGCGCACCGCATCCCGTGGCACGACGGGTTGTGCAAGAACCTGCATGGTCATTCCTATCACCTCGAGATCGCCTTCGAGGGTGCGATCGGTGAGGGTGGGATGGTAATCGACTTCCAGCAGATCAAGGCGCTGGCCGGTCCCATCGTCGCTGACCTTGACCACGCCGTTATCGCCGCTGAGCATGACCGGGAGTTGATCGACGCCGCGGAAAGCCTCGGAAGTAAGATCCACGTTCTTCCCTACGACACGACTGCCGAGAATCTCTGCCAGTATATCGGCGATCGGCTGCTCGACGGCGACCGCGGCGTGCTCGCACGTCACGGCATCACCGAGATCGAAATCACGTTGCGGGAAACGGCGACGTCATACGCACGCCTGGCGCTTGCGGTATCTGATCGACGGTGAGCGCTACTGGCTGGCGGGAACCGGGCGCTCCCATTCTCGAGCCACGTGCTCGGCCTCGGCCATGACGCGAAGCGTGTTGCCGCCCAGGACGAGCCGAACCTCGTCGTCGGTGTAGCCACGCCGCATCATCTCGTAGGTGACGAACGGCAGCCTGGTGACGTTCTCCATTCCGGTGGGGAGGGAGTGCACGCCGTCGAAGTCGCTGCCGAGAGCGACATGCTCGATGCCAATCAGGTTGCGGACGTAATCGATGTGATCAACGATGTCCTCGACGGTCGCTTTCCCGAGGCCGCGCTCGGCCCGAACCTGACCGATCACGCGCCACACCTGCCGAAGGTCGCCACCGTGATTCTGCTCGATCCGGCGGTGGACCTCGTCCATCACCTCTTGCGAGAGGTTCGAGTTGACGGTCGGATCGAAGAAGTTGATCATGATCACGCCGCCATTGCGGCCGAGCGCTAGCAACATTTCGTCTGAGACATTCCTGACATTGTCCACGAGGGCACGTGCCGACGAGTGGCTCAAGATGATCGGCGCCCGAGAAACGTCGATAGCGTCGAAGAACGTGGCATCGGAGGCGTGGGATAGGTCCACGAGCACCCCGAGCCGGTTCATTTCGAGGACGAGTTCGCGACCCAGGGCGTTAAGGCCGCCGTGCCGCTCGCGGTCCTGCGAGGAGTCCGCCCAGCTGTTCGAGTTGTTGTGCGTCAGACCGACGTATCGGATCCCCTCAGCGGCC
>JBJHBB010000001.1:5952-21348 GCA_050485265.1 Rhodothermales bacterium
CAACTCGCGCAGCACCGTCTTGGAGCCCTGGAGGGCGTGGCCGCCCTCGAGACCCATTAGAGCGGCCTTCCTCCCCGAGCGTGTTATCCGGAGCACATCCTCGACGTTATAGGCCATCTCGATGTCTTCGAGCGCGTCGACCTGGCTACGGAGCGCGTCGATCATCGCCAGCGCACGATTTGTGGCGGCCTGTCCTTCACCGTAGCCTCGGGCCACATAGATGGCGAAGAAGGGCGCGTCCAGACCGCCCTCGAACATCCGGGGAAGGTCTACATGCCCGCTCCCGGCATGCGTCTGATTCCGACGACCGAAATCATAGCCCGAATTGAGCATGTGCGACGGGGTATCGATGTGGCCGTCCATCACGATGGCGTCATAGTGCACCCTCATGGCCCGGGCCCAGAGTGTGTCCTGCTCGAGGAGCCGACTCCGCATCGGCTCGCCCATCCGTACCGCACCGCCATCTCGGGCGACGAGCGTGTCCGCAATGGTCGAAACTTCAGGCTGGTTGCTCTCGGCGGACTCGGTGCTGCTAGAACACGTTGCGACGAATAGAAAAGCCAGAAGGAGCGGCAGCAGTTGCTTCAACACGAGGGCGGGGGAAGGCGGGTACGTTAATCGATGGTCCAGGTATCACCGGCACGAAGCAGAGCCCGCAGGTCGGGTTCACCCTCCTTCGTCCGAACCTGATCGACCTGCCCGCGCAGCAGTTGCTCGTACGTGGGCCGATCCTCGCGGTAGAATACGCCGAACGGTTGGGGGAGGATCGGATCCCAGAACATCCTCGCCAGGATCCCAGCGAGCGTGCGGTCCGCCTCGTCATGGATGAGCAGGTCGTCCTCGGACCATTCACCAGTGGTCAGGTCAACCGATTCGAGGCGGAGGCCGTCAAGGCGAAGCCCTTTCGCACCCTCGTCATAGACCATCGGCTTGCCGTGCTCCAGGAAGAGGGTGGTGTGCGGCTTCGAGTCGCGCTCGGTGTAGCGGAAGAAGGCGCCGTCGTTGAAGATGTTGCAGTTCTGGTAGATCTCGACGAAGGCCGTCCCCTTGTGTCCGCGCGCGCGACGCAGCATGGCTTGCATGTGCGGAGGGTCGCGGTCAAGCGTTCGCGCCACGAACGTGGCGTCGGCACCCAGACCTAGGGAGAGCGGGTTGAACGGGTGATCGAGCGAGCCGTACGGCGTGCTCTTGGTGACCTTCCCCGTCTCCGACGTCGGGCTGTATTGACCCTTCGTCAGACCGTAAATCTGGTTGTTGAAGAGGAGGATCTGCACGTCCAGATTCCTCCGCAGCAGATGGGTGAAGTGGTTCGTCCCGATCGAAAGGGCGTCCCCATCACCCGTGATGATCCACACGTCCAGCTCCGGGTTGGCACACTTAAGTCCCGTGGCGATGGTAGGCGCTCGCCCGTGGATTGTGTGCATCCCGTACGTGTTCATGTAGTACGGAAAGCGACTCGAGCAGCCGATTCCCGAAATGAACACCACGTTCTCACGTCTCTCGGTGAGTTCGGGCATCACGCGCTGCGTCGCAGCAAGCACGGCATAGTCCCCGCAGCCGGGACACCAGCGCACGTCGGCGTCCGACGAAAAGTCCTTGCGTGTGAGGGAGCCGGGAGCACCATCGCCACTGGCAGGGCGGGGTGGCAGCTTCGGCTGGCGGCCGGGCGGCCTCGCTGGTTTCGCGGCGCCCGGTCCGGCGGGCTTAACACCTCCAGGACCCACCGGCTTGGCTGCCTTCGGCGGGCCAGCCGGCTTCACGCCGGTGGGGGGAAGAGTGGGCTTTGCAACTCCGGGAGGGAGTGTCGCCTTCTTGATCGGCTTGTCGTTGGCCATAGTGTTGTAGAGACGAGCGCGCTCGTCCCGATGGCTAAACGTTCGGTTCGGTGCTCGAATCGACCAGGAGCTCCTCAATCGACCTTTCGATCTCACTGGCCTTGAACGGCAGTCCCTGGATCTTGGTGAGCGAATGGAAGGGCCGCAGATAGCGATCCCGCAAGACCTTGACGAGCTGTCCGTTATTCAGCTCGGGGACGAGCCAGCTGTCGAAACGATCCAGCACATCTCCAAGATCAGCGGGCAACGGATTCACCCAGCGAAGGTGCACATGACCCACCTTCAGCCCGCGAGCACGCACGCGTTTCAGGGCGGCCGTAATCGATCCTCTGGTCGAGCCCCAGCCAATCACGAGTACGTCGCCATCCTGGTCGCCGTACACCTCCGTCGGTGGGATTTCCTGCGTCACCCGTTGCACCTTTTCAGCGCGAAGGTGCACCATCGTCTCGTGATTCTCGGGATCGTAGGACACGCCGCCGGTCTCTCGATCCTTCTCGAGGCCGCCAATGCGGTGTTCGAGGCCCGCAGTGCCTGGTCGAGCCCACGGGCGCGCAAGGGTCTCCTCGTTCCGGAGGTAGGGAAGGAACGTTCCGTTGCGATTGGTTTCCGTAGCGTGCGAGACGGGGAAATCCGCGAGATCGTCCGGGTCGGGAATACGCCATGGCTCCGCTCCGTTACCGACGTAGCCGTCAGAGAGCAGCACGACCGGCGTCATGTACTTCACCGCGATCCGACAGGCTTCGTAGGCTGCTTCGTAACAGTCGCCCGGACTACTCGCTGCGAGGACCGGCAATGGTGCCTCACCGTTTCTGCCATACAGCGCGAACAGCAAGTCGCTCTGCTCCGTCTTCGTGGGCAGGCCGGTCGACGGACCGGCGCGCTGAACGTCTATCACCACCAACGGCAGTTCCGTCATCACTGCCAGTCCCACGAACTCGCTCTTGAGCGCCATCCCGGGTCCTGACGTGGCGGTGACGCCCAGGCTGCCGGCGAAGCTGGCGCCGAGCGAAGCACCCACCGCCGCGATCTCGTCCTCCGCCTGCAGCGTGATCACCCCAAACCGCTTGTAGCGCGCCAGCGCGTGCAGCAGATCCGAGGCAGGCGTGATGGGATACGATCCGTACAGCAGCTCAAGTCCACTACGGTTAGCCGCCGCCGCGAGGCCCAGCGCAAGAGCCTCGTTTCCGCGAATACCGCGGTACAGGCCGGGCTCCAGGTTGGTCGCGGGCTCGACGGCGAAGCGACTGGCGAAGACTTCAGTCGTCTCTCCAAAATGGAAGCCTTTTCGCAGGGCATGCAGGTTGGCGTCGCGTATCTGGGGATCCCTGGAAAACTTGCGTACGAGCCAGTCCTCGGTCATGTCGAGTGGCCGGCTGTAGAGCCAGAGCGCCAGCCCGAGCGCAAACATGTTCTTCGACTGGTCGATCTGCTTCGTCGACAGCCCGGAGTCGGCGAGCGCCTCCCGCGTCAGCTTCGTCAACTCGACGGGGAAGACCTCATACTGGGCCAGAGTCTCGTCCTCGAGCGGATTCGCTTTGTAACCTGCCAGTTCGAGTCCCCGGTCGTCAAAATTGTTCACGTTGACGATGATGCCGCCACCATCGGCGACGCGGTTCAGATTGACCTTCAGCGCGGCCGGGTTCATCGCAACAAGCAGATCGACCTCATCCCCAGGCGTGTGGATGGCGTCGCTGCCGAAATGGAGCTGATATCCTGAGACGCCGTAGGTCGTGCCGGCGGGTGCGCGAATCTCGGCCGGGAAGTCCGGTAGCGTCGCCAGGTCGTTGCGCGCCCGCGCCGAGGCCAGCGTGAACTGGCCGCCGGTGAGTTGCATCCCATCACCGGAGTCGCCGGCAAAGAGGACGACCACCTGCGAGCGGTCTTCGACGGGCTTTTGGACAGGGGTCTCGGATAAGGCCATATATGTTGAGCGGCTGCTGTGCACCCAAGGATAGCGCAAACGGGCTCTACCTCGACGCTTCCCGCTGCCCAACGCCCGGCCGAGGCGAGTGATTCATCAGAAGTCGGTCTGCACCCACCTCGATAGGTGCAAGGGAGACATATGGGGGGATCCCCCAGGGATGTACCGGGATTCACGGAACAGCCTGATTCGGAGTCTTGTAGCAGGACTACCACTTGCCGCGTCTCCTGACATGCACCGAGCAATGAGCCGGATCTTCCGGCACCCCAAGCCAATCTTGGCGATGGTGCACATCGGCCCATCACCCGGTGCCCCAGGCTACCGCTCGATCGAGTGCATGGTCGAGCGCGCGGTTGCTGAGGCCAAGCTCCTCGCAGAGCTTGGCGTGGACGGTATCGTCATCGAAAACATGCACGACTTTCCGTGCGTGCATGAACGGCATCAGGGCCCTGAAGTCGCCACCGCGATGACACGCGTAGCCGTGTGCGTCAAGCGCCAGGTCGGGCAGCTCCCGGTGGGTGTTCAAGTCTTATTTCAGGCGAACAAGACGGCGCTTGCCGTCGCTCTGGCCGCGCAGTGCGACTTCATTCGCGCCGAGGGCTGGACCCACGCCCACGTGTCGGACAAGGGTATCGCCGAAGCCTGCGCCGGCGAGGTGTTGCGCTACCGTCGCGCCATCGGTGCCGACCACATCCCGGTCTTCGCTGACGTGAAGAAGAAACACGCAGCCCATACCTGGACGGCGGACGTACCGATCTCCGAGATGGCTCGACTGATGGAGCTCCACCGCGCCGACGGAATCGTGGTTACAGGTGACTCGACTGGCAAGGAACCGCACCTCGCGGATCTCCAGGCTGTCCGGAGTTCGACCCCACTGCCGCTCATTGTGGGTAGCGGTGTCACTGCCGAGAACGTCGAGCATCTTGCAGTTCTCGCCGACGGATTCATCGTGGGGAGCGCGCTCAAAGAAGGTGGTGTCTGGGATGCGCCCGTGTGCGAGGACCGCGTCCGGGCCGTTGTTGCGGCCGTTCGCATGGCTCGTGCTGAGATAGACGTGCTCGCCTGAGAAAAGCGTTACGGAGTCTCGGACCGCCGCAGCCAGTAGTCGACCTCCTCGACGAGGGCCTCCGCCTCGTGGCGGAACGACTTCTTGACTTGGAGAGCTATCTCGCCTTCATGCTTGCCCGGCACGGCGTCCAATAGTGCGGGTTTCCAGGGTCGGACGAACATCTTGTCCTTAAACAGTCCCCGCTTGTAGCGGACGCTGTGGAGTGCCTCAGGTGCAATCTTGACCGTCAGCGGCTTCTGCTTCCACATCGACAAGAACGCGACCTGCACCGAAAGCACGAGGAAGTCATCGGTGAGGTACAGCGTCCCGGACGCGTTCGACAGGCCGCCGTGAACCTCTTCGATCGTCACGGGCAGCGACATGCTCAGCTCATCTCGATCTCGATGCGGCCGTGGATGGTCTCCAGCTCGATCAGTCGGCTGTTCTCGGATAGCCGGTAGTCGGTGATGGCTTCCGGGAAGACCGATCCGGGAGTATCCATTCGAAACATGGCGTCGGCCACGACCTGCCAATCCTCCGGTGTCAGGGCGACGACGGCCACGCCGTCCTCACGGACGTACGGGGCGTAGGCGAGAACTTTGTTCAGGTGATTGACAGCCTGTTTTATGTGCAGACCAGGATCCATGGATCGGGGAACGGTGAACCGAGGAGTGAGCGCAAACCTCAACCCCGGCCCGAGTGTCACGTTCCGGTTGTCGAGACTCCGCACGGGGCGTAACCTCCGAGGCACGATCACCGACATGGAGATGCAAGTACCTGCTGCTGATTCGGCTGCGCCACCAAGTGTCGCCGATCGTGCCTACCTCGAGGTCGTCGACCGCGTGCTCGCGCACGGATCTCGCAAGCACAACCGGACGGGCGTCGACACGATCTCGTCGTTCGCCGAGTCGTATCGCGTAGACCTCTCGGCGGGGTACCCGTTGCTCACCACGAAGAAGGTCTACTTCGATTCGATGCTTCGAGAGGTGATCTGGTACCTGTCAGGGGCTCCCCACATTCGTGAGTTGCGGCGCCACACCGGAATCTGGGACGCGTGGGCCGACGATGAGGGTCGACTTGAAACCGCTTACGGTCGCTTCTGGCGGCGATTCCCGGTACCCGCCGTCGGTGCTAGCCTCGAGGGCGAGCGCTGGGCCGATGCCCACCACCCCAACGTTCGCGAGGAGGCGGACGGCTCCCTGAGCTTCGACCAGCTTGGCTACGTCATCGATGAGTTGCAGCGGAATCCAGCGTCTCGTCGCCTGGTCGTGTCGGCGTGGCACCCGGCCAATGCGGCGGTCAGCAAGTTGCCGCCTTGTCACTTCACCTGGGTCCTGAACGTCCAATTCGATGGTGCCGATCGGCCACGGCTGAACTGCCACCTCACCCAGCGGTCGGCTGATCTGGCGCTGGGCGTTCCGTTTAACCTCGCCTGCTACGCGTTGCTTACGCAGGTGATTGCCGACCTCGTGGGGATGGCACCTGGAGAGTTCGTGCATACCCTGATCGACTGCCACGTCTACGAGAACCACGTCGACGGGCTGAGGGAGCAACTGACGCGTGAACCATTGCCATCGCCGTCGCTGCGCATTCGCCGTAAGACGGATGGGTCGCCCCTCTCGATCGATGAGTTGCGCTTCGAGGACGTGGAATTGGTCGGCTATCAGCACCACGATCCGATTCGATTCCCGGTCGCCGTCTAGACATTCGCGCCGCACTCGATGCCCGAGATCGTCATTATTGCCGCCGTCGCCGAGGGGAACCGCGTGATCGGAGACGGGCTCAAGCTCCCCTGGCACATCCCCAAGGACCTGAAGCACTTCAAGGACTTGACCTACGGACATCCCCTGGTGATGGGGCGACGAACGTTCGAATCGCTGATGGACCAGTTTGGCGGACCGCTGTCGGGGAGAGACAACCTCGTGCTTACTTCCGAGCCGGACAAGCTGCGAAAAAGGGTCCCAGACGCTGAACATGTTCGCCCCTTCGAGGCACTTGAAGAGGCACTCGCGTGGGCACGCGATCGGGAAATCGTCTTCATCGGTGGAGGCGCAAGAGTGTACGAAACCGTCCTCGATGAATCGGGCGGCGGGCCGTTGGCCGATCGCCTCGAGTTGACTCTGGTCGAGGGCAGCTTTGAGGGGGACACGTTCTTCCCCCCATATGAGCACCTGATGGGCCGGGTGTACGAGCAAGTGTATCGTGATCCGTATCCTGCGGAAAACGGCAGGCCGGCGTTCCGATTCGAGACCTGGGTCAAGCGGCGGAAGTAATGTGTGGGCTTTAGGTGAGGTTGGCTTTCGCCGATACTGCACACATCCGCGCGTTAGTCCCCCAATGCTGCACACCCCCACCCACGCGGCAGCCGTCCGAGGGCGATGGCTTGGCCGTGTGTTTGCCTTTCTGAGTTCCCCGTTGCCTCCGTTTGGAAGGGGATGGCGCCTGGAAATCTCGGTAAGAGTGTTTCGCATCAGCTTGACGCTCGCGGCGATTCTCTATCCGACCTTCGGGGTGATGTATCACGTCACCCATCCGGGAGCGGTCGATCCGATGTGGATCCGCTTCGCGCTTTCGGCCATCTCGCTGGCACTGGTTGCGGCGTCGTACCGGTCGGATTGGGTTCGTCGGAACGTGGTTCAACTACTGCTCGCATTCGCATACGTCGACATCGTCTGGATATGCGCACTGGCGTATGCCAATGACCTGAGTCGAGACTATGCTCTCGGGTTGTACTTCGTCTTCGTTGTCGCGGCGCTGTTGAGTTGCATGACTTTCGACCGGCACCGGCCGCTCGTGCTGTTCCTGACCTTCGGTGTGGTGGCTACCACGGTCGTGGCCTTCATCACCGAGGATCCGGGTGTGAATCCGACGTTGCTGGTAATGTGCACTGCCTCAACGGCGGTTGCCTTGTTCGTAACGATCGGAGCGTTTCTGCAGTCGCTCGTCATCATGGACCGGCAGCATGGCGCGATGATCGAAACCCAAATGCTCGCGAAGGTGGGCAGTTGGGAGTATGACGAAGTGCGCGATCATCTGTACGTCTCGGAGGGTCTTCTCAACCTGCTTGGGCTTCCCTCCACTGCGGTGCAACCGGAGCCAGAAGACTTGATTCGTCTCGCCCACCCTGAGGATCGAGAGGCTCTGCGCATTGCAGTTACGACGGATCGGCGCCGTCGGTCGCTCATAATCAGGTTCAGGAAAGAAGGCGACTTCCAGCGTGTTCTCAAAGTAACCGTCTACACGGAGTACAATCCTCGCACGGGAGATTGCAGGAGGTTTGGGATCTGTCAGGACGTAACCGCCGAGGCTGAGCGAGAGGCTGAGCTGGTACGAGCCCGCGACCAGGCCGAGGCAGCTCGCGTCGAGGCAGAGGACCTGGCCAACTTGAAGTCAACCCTTCTGGCCAACATGAGCCACGAGATCCGCACTCCGTTGACGGCCATACTGGGTTTCTCAGACGTTCTCGCGTCAGAGGTTGACGGGGAACTGCTCGATCACGTGACGCTCATCCGGAAAAGCGGAAAGCGCCTCATGGAAACGCTCAACTCCGTCCTCGATCTGGCCAAGATTCGATCCGGCAACCTCATGCTGAACCCTGTCGCAATCGACGCCAACAGGGAAGCGGAAAAGTCCGTCGCGTTACTCATGCCACAGGCGTACATGAAGGGACTGGCCCTTCGTCTGGATACCACCGACGAAAGAGCCTTCGTGTCAGCTGATAGAGGCGCGCTGGACCGGGTTCTGGCGAACCTCCTCTCGAACGCAATCAAGTTCACTGACCGTGGTTACGTCGAGCTATCAGTCGATGTTTGCCCCGAACACGTTCGGTTCACCGTTGCGGACTCCGGGGTTGGGATCGACCCACAGTGCCTGCCGCGCATCTTCGAGGAGTTCCGCCAGGAGTCGGAAGGCATCACACGAAAGCACGAGGGGTCCGGCCTGGGTCTGGCCATCACCAAGCAATTGGTCGAACTGATGGGCGGCACTATTGACGTTACCAGCCGCCCGCACGAGGGGAGCACGTTCACGGTGACCCTTCCTCGTGCGGACAAGCCGGTCCAGCACGTCCTGCCGGCGACTATCGATACCGTGCTGCTCGCGAGCTGACGTTATTGAACTGATTGTCGTTGGTCATCAGTCCGCTCCGCTGTACCGAGCGCGCCTCGCTCCGAACGTCGCGGACGCGATCCTCCGTCAATGGGTGGGTCGAGAAGAACTGCTCCACCTGTGAGGGTCGACGCTGGCGTTCCTCGATCAGCTTCTCTAGAAAGGCAGCCATTCCCTCGGGATTGTAACCGGCAGCGGCCATGTAGCGAACGCCGAGTTGATCTGCTTCACGCTCCATGCCGCGAGAGAACGCTGCAACCGTACCACCGGCCACCAGCTGAGCCGCTATCTGCGAGGCAAGGCCGGGGTCACCACCGAGCAGAATCGCAGCAGCGACGTTCAAGCCGTAGACCTGCGACAGCCGCTGCGTGCCGTGCCGGGCAACGCCGTGCGCAATCTCGTGCGCCATCACACCGGCAAGTTGCGAGGCGTTGTCCGCGGCCGCGATGAGCCCGGAGTTGATGTAGACGAGCCCTCCCGGGGCATTGAAGGCGTTCAGGTTCTCGTCCTGAATGACATAGAAGCGCCACGACCTGTCTGCCATGGGCGTCTGGGCGACGATGCGGTGTCCCATTTGCTGGACATAGTTCTGGATCGTCGCGTCCTGAACCAGGCGGACCTGCTGGTTGATGTCCTGCTCGATCTGCTGCCCCATCTGCCACTCCTCGTCCTCCGAGACGAGGTTGATTCCGGTGCCGCAGGCACCCAGGGGCAGTGAGACGAACAGGATGGCGACGATCCAGATCACCGGCCGTCGCTGTTGAATAGTGGATTGCATGACAATTTGGGATGTGCGGGGAGAGGTGACCCTCGCAAACCACCTGCCGATCGGACAGCCGTTGCGGGGCAGCCCGTAAACGCCACGTACACCCACCCATGTTCGCCCCGCTGTAGGGGCGCCTCGGTGCGCCAGATCAGAAGACGCTGAAAAGGCGGAGTTCCCTCAGGTAGCGGGCCGGATCCGTCTGGAAATCCTCCAGAATCTCGTCTAGAGTCGTCAGTGTGCTCTCGAGGCGCTCATAAACCTCGGGCTCGTTGAGCAGTCGGCCGAGTGTTCCTTGACCCGTGTTGAGTTTGAAGAGGACCTCATCCAGATGCTGATTGGTCGTTCCGAGTTGGGTGATCGCCGCATCCACTCGCGCAACGGCTCGGTTGGCATTTGACACCAAGAGCGCCAGAGAGTCGGCGTGGACATCGGCGAACGCCTGCAGGTCCCCCGAGAGCCGTGCGGCACCAGCGGATGCCACTTCCAGGTTGGCAAGCGTCGACGTAAGTCGTTGACGTTCTTGCCGCAGGAGTTGGTCGACGGCGACCGTGCTACTGCGAAGTGACGCAAGCGTCTGTCGCAGGTCCCCCTGCGGGTCATTGACCAGCTGGCCGGCTGCGGACATCTGTCCGAGCACTTCATTGGCCTGGCCGAGCAAGTCGACGGAACCCTCTTGTAGCTCGGCGAACAGGTCCGCGCCGCGCTGAGCACGAAGCGTGTCGCCCTGTTGGTAGGGAGGGTTGCCGGGGGGTCCGGGTCTAATGGCGACGCTTACGTCCCCCAGCGCGGCAAAGCCCGACGTGGCAAGTTGTCCTCCTCGCGGAATCGTGACACCCGGGTTTATCGACATCGTGACGTGGACCTCGTCGGCCGTCGGTGAGAGGCGAATGCGCTCCACGTTCCCGACGCGAATTCCGCTGACCCGCACGGTGCTTCCCGATGAAATGCCCTGCGCGTCGGGGAAAATCCCGACCAGCTCGTAGCCTCCACCGAAGAGCGGGCGCCCCTCGAAGAAGCGCATTCCGAAGAATCCGATGAGCACGGCTGCCACGATGGTGGCGCCCAGAATGACCTCGTTTCTTCGGCTTGCGGGTTCAGGCATTGGTAGGGGACGCTTCGGGTGAGGAGCTTCCGATGCGATACTCGTTGGCCTTGACGAACGATAGTAACTCCGGGTCGCTGCTGGCGTGCATCTCGTCGAGTGTGCCGAACCAGTGGAGTCGTCCCTTCAGAATGAACCCGGCCCGGTCGGCAACGCGGAGCACTGAGTGGATGTCGTGCGAGATCACGATGCTGGTGATGCCGAGGCGTGCGGCGAGGTCGTTGATGAGCTCGTCGATGGCCAGCGACGTTTGGGGATCGAGCCCGGAGGTCGGCTCGTCGTAGAAGAGATACTTGGGTTCGAGCGCGATCGCTCGGGCGAGCGCAACTCGCTTCTGTTGACCGCCGGAGAGTTCGCTAGGACGACGCGGGCCTGCCTCGGGCAACTGGACCAGCTCGAGGCACTCCTGGGCTCGGCGATAGGCGTCCCTTCGGGAGGCGCGGGTGAACGTGTGGACGGGAAACGCGACGTTCTCCTCGGCCGTCATGGAGTCGAACAGTGCGCCGCCTTGAAAGAGCACGCCAAACCGCGTCCGGATATCTCTGAGGTCACGATAGGAGAGGGCGTGGAGGTCAACGCCGTCGACCATCACCCGACCACTATCCGGACCTAACCGACCGATGATGTTCTTGAGCAAGACGCTCTTCCCCGATCCGCTCCGCCCGATGATTGCCAACGTTTCTCCGTCCTCGATCTCAAATGAGACGTCGTGGAGGACAGGCTTGTCACCGAACGACTTGTAGAGGTTCTCGACGCGAATCACAGGTCGGAGGTAGAGGTCGAGGAATCAGAGCAAGACGATCGCTGCCATCCAATCGGCGAACAGGATGAAGACGCAGGATAGCACCGCGGCCTCGGTCGTGCTGCGCCCCACGCCCTCGGCACCACCTCCGGAGTAGTAGCCCTTGTAGCAGGCGACAGCCGTGATGATGAAGCCGAAAATGAGGCTCTTGATGAAGCCGAAGAAGACGTCGTAGGGACTGAAGAACATCCGCCCACCTTCGAAGAACAGCGCCATCGGTAGGAAGCCCGACAAATGAGCAACCAGCGCGCTGGTGATAATGCCCATCGCCGTCACGAGGACGTACAGCACGGGGACCATCAGCACACCGGCGAGGACCCGAGGGGCCACGAGGTAGCTCACCGAATTGAGACCCATCACCTCCAGCGCGTCAATTTGCTCTGTGACGCGCATCGTGCCCAGTTCAGCGGCGATCCGCGCTCCGACACGCGCCG
Source organism: Rhodothermales bacterium (assembly GCA_050485265.1). GTDB lineage: Bacteria > Bacteroidota > Rhodothermia > Rhodothermales > JANQRZ01 > JBJHBB01. Next base: position 17,968 of record JBJHBB010000001.1, read on the forward strand.
TAAGGATGAATGCGGTTACGAGCGCCCCCAGTTCGAGCACGAGCGAAGGGACCACAAAGGTCCCAACCAGACTTCTCGGCAGAAACGGATTGTCGAGCTGATAGATCGCCTGCAACGTCGTGACGCCGCCCGTGAAGGCAATCGCCATCCCCACAATGGGGAGGCTCGCCACGCCCACCTCCCGCATCTGGATCAGGAGGTTAGGGTACAGCAGCCGAAAGTCGCGAGCGCCTGATGCAGCGGTCCACATCAACAGGCTGAAACGGCCGATCCCCGCAAGGCCATCGGCCATCGGACGAATGAGTATTGAACGCAGGGGACTGACCATAGGGTGTCACGGGCCCGGCTTACCTTGGCGCCGAAACTTACAGATTCAGGGGGCAGCACTCGGGCTCAAGTGTCTGATCGACCAATGGCCAGGTCCAAGTCCGTCTTCATTTGCCAGAGTTGCGGCCAGGAATCGCCGCGATGGATGGGTCGATGCCCCGGCTGCGGCGAGTGGAACTCGTTCGTGGAAGAGCGCTCGGCGACCCCGGTCAAAGCCCCGATCATGCAGATCGTACCGACCTTCAGCCGAGAATCCACCGGCGGACGCGTGCAGCGGCTTTCGGACGTCACGCTGGACGATCAGCCCAGGCTGGTTACGGGCCTCGATGAGTTCGACCGGGTGATGGGTGGTGGGATAATGCTGGGAAGCCTCACCCTCATCGCCGGCGACCCCGGCATCGGCAAGTCCACGCTGATGACCGAACTGGGGCGACTCCTGCCCGCGCACTCGGTCCTTTATGTGACCGGTGAAGAGAGTGCGCGACAGGTCCGGCTGAGAGCCGAGCGCCTGGGGGTCAGCACCGACGAGTTCTTCCTTCTGGCCGAGACCAACGTCGAAGCGATCATCGCTGCCGCGCAGGAGATCGGTCCCGATGTAATGGTTATCGACTCGATCCAGACGATCTACCGGCCCGACCTCAGCAGCGCCCCGGGCACGGTGAGCCAGGTCCGCGAGTCGACGGCGGCGCTTCTGAGCCTCACGAAGCAAATGGCCACGGCCACCTTTCTGGTCGGTCACGTCACCAAGGCCGGTGCCATCGCCGGGCCGCGGGTGCTCGAGCACATGGTGGACACCGTCGTGTACTTCGAGGGCGATCGCCATTACGCGTATCGCATTCTCCGCACGGTCAAGAACCGCTTCGGAGCGTCGGGGGAGATTGGCATCTTCGAAATGAGAGAAGAAGGCCTTCGCGCAGTCGCCAACCCGAGCGAGTTGCTGCTTTCGGAGCGCCAGTACGGTCACTCCGGAGCGGCCATTGCCTGCACGGTGGAGGGCACGCGTCCGCTCCTCGTCGAGATTCAGGCGCTCGTAGGCCCGGCCTCGTACGGCACTCCCCAGCGCACAGCTACCGGCTTTGATCTCAAGCGACTGCAGATGCTGTTGGCCGTCCTCGAGAAGCGTGAAGGCCTTCGGTTCTCACAACACGACGTATTCCTCAATGTCGTGGGTGGTCTGCGCCTCGACGAGCCTGCCGTCGACCTGGCGGTGGCAACTGCGATCGCGTCGAGCCTGCAGGACATCCCCGTGGGATCCGAGTTCGTGATGATCGGGGAGGTGGGGCTGGGCGGTGAGCTACGCGGTGTCTCCCGCCTAGAGGCACGGTTGGCGGAACTGGCGCGGCTCGGCTTCAAGAACGCAGTGATCCCATCTAGCGGCACCGCCGGGGTCAAGGTCCCCAAGGGATTGACGCTCCATCGAATCGATAGACTCGGGCAGGCCCTTCAAGCAGTGATTTGATGCCTGGCATCCCCGGCGGACGCGTCGACGATCGCGCCGAAAAAAAGAAGAGGCCCGACCGCTGGGGGATGCGGTCGGGCCTCTGCCTCGGATAGGAGCCTGATGGGAGGTGGCTCGTGAGCCCGACCACGGAACAGATGGGGAGCGCTACTTATGCAGGGTGTGCGGGAGGACCTGCGCAGCGCCTAGCTCCGGCGGGGGACCCGGGATGGGCTGGTCAGATATGGTAAGGCCGTGGAAGGGCTTCGGTCCAGTGCTGTTCCGGGATATCTGTTCTCGCGACCGCGATTGCGAATTCCACCCGGGAGGGTGATAGGGGTTTGCCCCATGTCGAGCGGGGGCAGACCCTGCGGTCCAGGCCTCATCAGTCGACCGCACGGCACCACGCGCACAAAGACTTCGGCTGCCGCTATTTTGGGGAACCTCGCCCACCCCCTCTCGGGACAATAAGGCCGCTCGACCTCCCGTTACCGGATCGCGCCGCCGCGCGCACTCACGCATGACCAACCAGCCCGACGAAGCCCTCGTCGCCGCATACCTAGAAGAAGGGGACGAGCGCGCGTTCAGCGTCCTACTCGAGCGTCACCAGGAGCGCGTGTTCGGCTTCCTCGTGGGGATGGTTCGTGACCGCGACGTCGCAAACGATCTTTTCCAGGAAACCTTCCTGCGCGTCGTCTCGGCGATGAACCAGAGGCGAGGCTCGTATGAGCAGCAGGGGCGCTGGCTGGGATGGGTCATGCGCATCGCGCGCAATGCCGCGCTCGACTACCTCCGCTCTCGGAAGAAGTGGCAGGACGTCGACCGCGACGACGACGACGGCACCTCGTTCTTCGAACGCCTTGCAGATGACTCGCCGGACGCGGCGGCCGAGCTCGACCTCTCGGGTCAGGTCGAAGCGCTCCGCGCCGCGATCGAGCGCCTTCCTCCGGAACAGCGGGAGGTGGTCCTTCTCCGGCACGAGTCCGAATTGACCTTTCGCGAAATCGCAGAAATCACCGACGTATCGATCAACACCGCACTTGGACGCATGCGTTATGCGTTGATCAATCTCCGCAAGATGATGGTGCCGGAAGTCGGCCGCACAAACTGAACAATCGCTCCGCTTCTGAAACCTCGATACTCCTCCCCGGACATGGACGACAAGCTTCAACCCATCGGCCGCCTCTATGCCGAGGCGCCGGAGCCGGGCTCGCCCGGCGACAAGGGCATGCCCCCGGAGGGAGAGGCCGAGCTGCGCATGCTAGCGCCGATTAAGCGGGCCCTAGACGAGCTTCCCCGCTCTCGCCCCGACCCGACCGCTCTAGCGAACATCCAGGCTGCGGCTGGTGCGCATGCGGTGAGGCACCTCTATCAAGAGTCGCCGCCTGTTCTGAGTGACGCAGCTGGTGTTGAGGCGCGCGCCCTGGAACCGGTCGTGACCGCACTCGATGCTTTGCCGAGCCCAAGGCCGGATGCCGCCGTGCTTGCCGCGGTGCTCGCGGCTGCGAGCTTACCGACGCCTCGTGGCGACCGTCTGGCAGCAGCCCCACCACGTCAAGCGCGACGCCGTCGCCCCGCCGTGCTGCTGGGCGGTCTGTTTGTGCTCTTCCTCATCG
>JBJHBB010000002.1:0-17794 GCA_050485265.1 Rhodothermales bacterium
CTATCCAGCTGAGCAACGGGCGCATCGTGGGCTCAAGATAGCGAGCGGCCGGCCGGTGGCCAACGAGGCCGGGCGAATCTGTGGTGAGGACGGCAGGGCGGTGCAGGGCGCTTCGTAACATCCTCATGCGAAAAGCCGGCGTGGAGCCAAACAAGGCCGGGGATTCGCACGTTGCCCTGAGCTAATCCATCGCCGCGTAGGACCTTGCCCGTAGTCGTTTCTGACATTTCCCCTGGATCACTGGCCGATCGTCTCGGCTGGAGGCCTGGCGACCAGATCCTGGCCATCGACGGCGCGGCGGTCGAGGATGAGCTGGATTTCCGCTTCAAGTCGTCCGAGGAGCGATTCACCGTCCGCGCGCGGCTCGGAGGTGTGCTCAAAGAGCAGCGGGTTCGCCGAGATCTCGAGGAGCCGATCGGGGTCGACTTCGAGGAGTTCCGCATCAAGACCTGCGGCGACGACTGCATCTTCTGCTTCGTCGATCAGAACCCGGAAGGTCTGCGCGAGAGCCTCTACTTCCGGGATGGGGACTTCCGGATGTCGTTCCTCTATGGGAACTACATCACCATGACCAACCTGCGGCGACGCGATCTCCAGCGGATCGTCGAGCAGCGCTTGAGCCCGCTTTACGTCTCTGTGCATGCCACCGACGAGACGGTGCGGCGCACCTTGATGGGCCACCGCGCGCAGCAGGACGACCTGATGCCGAAGCTGCGGTTCCTGTACGACCACGGCATCGAGCTGCACTCGCAGATCGTGCTCGTGCCGGGCCACAACGACGGGGTCGTGCTCGAGCGCAGCGTCATGGACCTTTACGCCATGCACGAGCGGATGCACTCCCTCTCGGTCGTGCCCGTCGGCCTGACCGAACACCGGCAGGGCCTGACCGGACTGCGCCCGCTCACGGACGTGGAGGCCCGGCAGACGGTCGAGCAGGTGACCGCCTGGCAGCAGCGGTTCAGGGCGGAGATAGGCCGGGGCTTCGTCTACTGCTCCGACGAGATGTACCTCCTGGCCGGGCTCGACTTCCCCGAGGAGGACGACTACGACGGCTATCCGCTCATGGAAAACGGCGTCGGCATGAGCCGCGACTTTCTGAACGAACTGGACTATCAGCGCGAGGAATTTCCGGCTTCCCTCGACGCGCCGCGCTCGATCACCCTGGCCACGGGAACGCTCGCCGGACCGATGCTCGAGGCTCGCGTTGCGCCCGTCCTTCGCACTGTCGAGAATCTGAATGTGCGGGTCGTCCCCGCGCGGAACAGGCTGTTTGGTGATGTGGTGACGGTCAGTGGTTTGCTCAACTTCGTGAGCTTCCACGCTGCGCTGGCCCCGATGGCGGCTGCCGGCACGCTCGGCGACCGTGTGATCCTGCCGCCTGACTGCGTCAACTTCGAGGGCCTCTTCCTGGACAACAAGCCGGGCCGCCACACCACGGACGACCTCTCGGCGGCCCTCGGCGGCGTTCCCGTCGAGGTATTCGATGGCGACTGGGTGGGACTAATCGAGCGACTCGCGGAGGCTTAAGCCGATCGCTGTACGCCGTGGCCTAAAGAGAATCCGATGAAGGTCGCCACCGATCAGTTTGCAAACACCAGGTCGATCTTGCGGCTGTCGACGTTGGCAGCGGCGATCTTGACGCGCACCTTGTCGCCAAGCTTGATCTTTCGACCGCGCTTTACGCCGACCAGCATGTAGCGACGCTCGTCGTACTCGTAGAAGTCGTCGTTCATGTCGCGGACGTGCACGAGCCCTTCGGTAAGCAGGCGCGTGATCTCGACGAATACGCCGAACTTCGTCACCCCGGCGACAACTCCGTCGAACTCGTCGCCGACGTGGTCCGCGACATACTCGACCTGCTTCAGCTTGATGGACTCTCGCTCGGCCTCGGTCGCCTTGCGCTCCATCGCGGAGCAATGCTCGCAGGCTTCGGCCAGCGCCTCTTCGGAGACGTGGCTACCGCCCTTCGCGTAATGCTTGAGCAAGCGGTGCGCAATCAGGTCCGGGTACCGGCGGATGGGGGAGGTGAAATGCGAGTAATGCTTGAACCCAAGGCCGAAGTGCCCGATGTTCACGGGTGAATACACGGCCTTTGCCATCGATCGGAGTGCCGCCTGGGTCACCACGGGCTCCTCGGGCGTACCCTTCACGTGCTCCATTAGGGAGGACAGCTCCTTGCGGTCGACGCTCTTGTCGTCGGGCTTTGGCAGGTCGTAGCCGAAAGCGCGGACGTAGTCACGCAGCGCCTTGATTTTGTCCACATCCGGCCGGTCATGAATGCGATACACGAAGGGCGGCGTGTTCTTCTTCCCGGCGATGTGCTCGGCCACGGCGCGGTTGGCCAGTAGCATCAGCTCCTCGATGAGCCGGTTTGCCTCCATCCGTGGTTTGGGGATGATGTCCTCGGGCTTGCCGTCTTTGCTGAGGATCACCCTGATCTCACCCGTGCTGAAGTCGATCGAACCCGCATTGATGCGCTTTCGGGTGAGGGTGCGCCCCAGCTTGGCCGCCAACAGGACGTCGTCCTTGAACGGATGGTCCTGCGTCCCGCCGTCAATGATTAGCTGTGCCTCCTCGTAGGAGAAGCGGCAATGGGACCGGATCACCGTCTCGCGGATCTCGTGGCTCTTCACCGCGCCGCGCGGGGAGACCTCCATGATCACCGAATATGCCAGCTTGTCCTCGTCCGGCCGGAGCGAGCACACCCGGTTCGAGAGCTTCTCGGGGAGCATGGGGATGACGCGGTCGACCAGGTAGGTCGACGTCGCGCGGCGGTAGGCTTCGCCATCGAGCAACGAGCCTTGCTTGACGTAGTAGCTGACGTCGGCGATATGGACGCCGACCTCGAAGTTGCCGTTGTCGAGGCGCTTGATGTGGATCGCGTCGTCGAAGTCCTTGGCATCTTCGGGGTCGATGGTGAACGAACGCTCGTTGCGCAGGTCGAGCCGCCGCTTGATTTCCGAAGCGGGAATATCGAAGGGGATATCGGCTGTTTCCTCCTCGACCGCCTTCGGAAACTTGTCGGCGATGCCCTGGCTGAGGGCGATCGCCAGGACGGCAACCTGCGGATCGTCAGCCGGGCCGAGGACTTCCAGGATACGTCCCTCTGGGGAAGCTTTGGGGTCCGTGAAGGAATCGATCGACACGCGGACCTTGTCGCCCGCGCTCGCTCCCGCAAAGGCTTCAGCCGGCACGTAGATGTCCTTGTGGACGCGCTGATCGTCTGGCTTGACGAAGGCGAAGGCGCCCATCTTTTCGAAGTTGCCGACGGTCTCGGTCCGCCTGCGCTCCAGGACCTCGATGATCTCGGCCTCGCGGTGGCGGGAACTGGGCCTGTCTCGGATTTCTGCCGCCAGCGCGATCCGCACCCAGTCGCCATCGAGCGATGTCTGCAATCGGTTCGGAGGGATGTAGAACTCCCCGTGGCCTGGCACGGACACGAAGCCGTGACCCTGCGGATGGATGCGCAGTGTCCCTTCAGCCTTGTGAAGCTCGGAGCGGCTGCGGTGCCGGAAGCGACCGCCTTTCTCGCGCTCCACCATGCCCCCCTCGTCAAGCTCGTTGATGACCTCCTGAAAGACCTTGAAGCGCGCGTTGTCGCGGATATTGAGCCGCTTGGCGATCTCCTTGGGGCGGAAAGCCTTCTTGCCGTTGTTGCGGAGCAGATTGAGAATCTGGCGCTTGAGCTGAGCACGCTGGTCAGCCATCTCGAGGTGGGGTTGTGCGAAGTGCAGAAGTGAGGCTACGCCCGGGGGCGGAGAAAGGTGCTAGCGAGGGGGCAGCGCGGCCGAGGTCGGCTCCGCTTCGTCTTCTCTGCGGGGCTCGATCGCCAAAATCCGACGCACGAGCGCCGACCAGTTCACGAACTCCGCCTGGTAGTTTACGCCAGCGCCGTATGCGCCTGTGGTTGCGCCGGCGATCCCCGTGCTGAGCAGGAGGTCGCCCTCGCGGCGGTAGAAGAACTCTACCGAGACTCCTTCGCTCACGCGCACCTCGACAACCACCTCACCGTGCAGAGCCTCTGAGAGCGGTCGGTCCTCGAGTTGCTGATAGACGCCCTCACCGCGGATGACGAGCCGCTCGTCGAGCAAACGCAGCGCGACGCCGTAGGTGAGGTCGAGGTCCTGCAACCCGGCTCGCTGCTGGACACCTACGGCCACGTCCAGGTTTTCGGCTCCAAGCGCCTGATTGAGGAACAGGTTCAGTCGAGTCGAAACGAGCTCCGACAGCGACGCGAAGAAAAGGTCGTCCGCGGCCTCGGTGATCGCGCCCGGACGCTCCGACGGGGCCAGCAGGAAGGTGTTCGTGAGCAACACGCTGGTGGCGTACTCGGCTTGCCGGTCGGGCTCATTCAGGCGCAGCCTGAGGGCCTCGGTTGCAGGAATCGCGCGTCCCCCGGCCTCATCCAGCTCGAGCGAAAGGTCGACGAGCGGGCCGCTGACCTGGCCCGTCACGTGGAGGTTGACCACGAGCGGTACGCGCTGTCTCTCGTTGACGCCGGTGAGGCCAAGTCCTGCAAGTGACGCACGAGTTCGGTAGGAGGCCGGCAGGTCGAGCCGTGCGTCGATCGGGTCACCCTCCCAGACCAGCGTTCCTCCGCGGTCAAGATCGAAGCGTCGGGTGAAGACATCGCCAGCGGTGAACAAGTAGTCTCCCCGTTCGACCTCGAATGCACCGAAGGTCAAGAACTCATCCCCGCGAATCATCAACTGGAGTTGTCCGCTGCCTACGGCCGTGATCACGTCCCCGATGACCGGGTCGAACACCAGGTGGACGGTCGAGCCGGACGGCGCGTCCACATTTAGGGTCATCTGGAGGCCATCGAGGAAAGGCCGCTCGGTCTCGGGGCGCTCGGCGATGAGGCTCGCGCGGGTCTCGACCTCGGGGATTCTCCCGAACTCGTCGGCGAAGAGGAGGAAGCCCGCGTCGGCCGTGGGGCCCGTGGCCTGCACGGGGATGTATATCCTCGAGTCGGGCGTGGTGACGGCGTCGGCGCTGCGCAGGAATGCGTCGTGGAGCGGGCCGGTGAGGGTGGCCGAGCCGTTGGCCCTGATGTGGCCGTAGAAGGGCAGCGTGCCTGCCTGCGCGCGGTTGACGTCGATCACCTCAAACTCGTCGAGCCGGCCACGCAGGTCGAACGAGAAGTATCGGTACTGATTGAAGAGGATGGAGCCGTCCACGGCCGCGGTCCCACCGAGCTTGTCGCGCAGCGCCACGTTCCGCAGGTGGATTCCGCTCTGGTCGACGGTAACGCGGCCTCGTGCGTCCAGCCCCAGGTTGAAGACGGGCACGGTCGTGCTGCCATCGGCGATGGTCAGATCGGCGTTGAAGATCGGATTCGACCAGTCGCCCCCGATCGATCCGTAGCCCTGTGCACCTCCACGCGAACCCTCGACGATGTCCGGGAATAGGTGATTGAAGATGAACAGATCGAGTCGATTCAGGCTCGCCGACAGGTCCAGGTAGCCTCTGTCGCGGGAGCCGTCCGGACTGCGGCCCGGAAACCGAACATTCCCGTAAAGTCTGAGGTCGTTCTCGATCTCACCAGCGGCCTCAGTCGGGCTAAGGCGTAGATCGGCGAAGAAGCCGTCCTCACCGGAGATGATCTCGCTCCGCGCGACAAGCCGTCCGGCGTGGTCACCCCAGATATAGAACTCATCGATCGTGGCAGATCCCAGGATGGCGGGGCTGCGGGTGACGGAGGTGACGAGGAGGTCGGCGTCCGCTCGGCCGTCGAATGGTAGCGGCAGGGCGAGCAGGTCGAAGACTTCCTCGATGGCGATGGCCGTGGCACTCACCATCAGCGTGTCTGTGGCGAATGCCGATGCGGTGCCCTGAAGTCCGATGTGTGGGACGAAGCCGTTATCCGGCCACGTCCTGACTGCGTCGAAGTCACGGAAGGTCATCGCCTCGGGCTGCAGATCGACGGATATGCTGCGGGCGGCCCAGCGTTCGCTTACGGCATCGAGTTCGATATCGCCGGAGAAGCGATAGCGATCCCCCAGGAGGGCGACTTGCGCCGCGATGTCGACGCTCACGCTGTCGACTGGGCGATAGGCACCCACATCGAGCGTGAGGTGGCGCGAGCCCGGCTGCATGTCGGCGGCAACGTTCGTGGCGAACGGACGGCCGCTTCCAATGCGCGTCGAATCGGCGCGTGCGGCAATCGTCACGCCGAGACGGTCTAGCAGGTCCTGGTCATGGACAGCCGATACCTCTACCTGCGTGTTCGCGCGATCCAGGCTGACGGTGCCGATCGTGATCTGCTCGGAATCGACATGCAGGTAGCCTTCGAACGATCGGGGCCGCAACTCGGCGGTCAGGTGGACCGCGCTGCCCGGCGCCAGGCTAGCCACCCACGGGCTGAGCGCGTGGTCCTCGTGCGACGTAATGTCTACGACCAGGCGCTGGTCGGCCCAGGCGGGGTCAGTGAGTGGGCCTGCGACGGTCAGGACGTTCGGGTCGGACGACGTTAGAATGTCGCGGCGAACCGCCTCCGCGAGCCTGCCACCCCAGAAGGTGCTGGATTCAATCAATGGCATCCATTCGAACTCGCCATCCACCACGATCGATACGGCATCCGTGGTGAGAGCCAGCCGGGGCTCGTCGTCACCGCGCGGTCGGAAGGTGGCGCGAAGTTCGTCCTCAGGGAGGTGCCAGGTGGAATCGGCAACATGCGCGGTCGACCCCGAGAGCTGCATCACGATATCAGCGCGTCCGTCATCCAGTGTCGTGCCGGTCGCGACCGCGTCCGCCCGGCCGGTGAGGCGCGTGACCGGGAGCTCAGGGAGCAGCGCCTGCAAATTGAGGTCTTCAAGCGTCAACGCGACGTCGTACGTGCCCCGATCGGGTTGAACGATTCCCGCGACGGTGATGGCGCCGTCACCAGCGACCCTGAGGCGCCCTTCAACCAGACCATTTCGAGAGGTCAACTTTCCCGCGAGTCCCGAGAGGGTTCGTCCGGCGATGACGCTTTCAGAGAGGTCGAGAACCACCCGGCCCTGGGGTAGACCGCTGCCGCCGAGACTCCCATCCACACGAGCCCGGCCGGAGATGGAGCCCTGGGGCCAATCGGCATAAATCGCTGATGGATCAACGCGGCGAAGTGACAGATTGCCGGTGACGTCTCGCCACTGGCCGCGATGATGTGCGACCGCGATCTGGCCTTGAATCGATCCGGCCGAGGTAGAGACGTCGGGGTCGAGTTCGACGGCAAACTCCAATCCTGGGGACCAGGAGACCGTCCCGCGTGCCCCCACATCTCCAGAGATGTCGTGCGTGTGCGGCCAGTCCGCCGGGTCCGTGCCGAGAAGACGAGCCAGCACCGGGAGATCTACATCCGCGACGCTGGCGTTGACGTCGACGCGGGCGTGGCCGTTTCCTGGATATACATTTCCACCGATACCCAAACGCATCCCTGCGTTCCGAATGCTCGACCGTTGAATGGTCAATGCGTCGCCGGTTCCACGCAACGCAGCGCTCAGGGCAACGTCACCGTGCAGCGGGTAGGCAGGAATGAGGCGGCGTATCTCGCTGGCGGACAGATGACTGTCCCCGACGTTGACCGAGATCTGGTCGTCCGTGTGTCGACGATAGGTGACACGCGCTGTGGACTCAGTAAGGCGCGCGTTCAGATCCGCGTAGCGTACACTACCATCCAGGATATCCAGCCGCCCGGCAAGTCGTTCGATGCCGGTAGCGAGTGATGGCGAATAGCCCGTCAGTCTCCGCACGCGTACTCGCGTACGATGGTCCTGAATGTCGATGTCGAGTCGAGCGTTTAGATCGACCAACGAGGCGTTCGTGTAATCGAACACTTGACCCGCGCGGACGGCCTCTGGGACCGGACCCCGGTTGCTCGAACGCACCGAGGCATCCACGAAGCGAATCTGCGGTGCTGCCAGTCCAAGCGAGCGCTCCGGGGGTTCGCTGAGCGTATCGCGCGGCGCCAGCGCATCAGTGAGGTTCCATCGGCCGTCCTCCATCTCGAGATTGACCTCGGCACGGATGAACGTCACCCTGCGGAGGTCGATGCGATCGCGGAAAAGCGACGACCAGCGCGGCTCCAGGATGATGGAGTCCGCTCGCACGACGGTCCGTCCGCGATCGTCACGAAGCTCGACTGATCCACCGTACAGCGTCCAGAGCAGGTTTCCTGAGAGGCGCTCGATTGAGAGCGAGCCCTGGAACTCTCTGTCGAATTGCCGCTCGATCTGTCGCGCTACCTGGTCGCGGCCGACCTGCGTCTGCGTCAGGGCGACAAGGAGCAGCACCGCCGCCAGCACGAGGCTGGCCGCGATAGCCAGAAGCCTTCGCGAACGGTGTCTAACGTTGCTCAATTGGAAACGCGGTGCAAACGTTGGCGCCTATGGTTGGTGTGCAAACTCATCACTCGCCTTAGCGAGCTTCGTAACGACGCGTTGCTGCTACAAGTACTGCAATCAGAATAAGAAGACAAGAACGCTCTGTTGGCGGATCAAGTACTCCGTACAGCGCAGCAACCGTGCCCCCGTTCATCCTGCCGCGCTGGTTGACGTGTTCTTCGCCTCAGTTGGGATCCTGCCTCCTCGCTGCGCCGCGCGCGAACGCCCACGCACGCTCGACGGCGTCCTCCGAAACGTCCTCTCGGACCGTGGCCTGACCGATTCGCTCGAGCAAGACGAAACGCAGTCCACGCTTCGACCGCTTCTTGTCGCCCCGCATCGCGTCCATAAGCACGGACGTGTCGGGCAGCGGCAGATCGGGAATGGGGAGGCGCGAAACCAGACCATCGGCCCGCTTCCAGTCGAGCGATGGATAGAGAGACTGCGATAGGTGGAGCGCGGCCCGAAGTCCGATCGCAATGGCTTCCCCGTGGGTGAAGGTGCCGTACCCCGTCGCGCGCTCGATGGCGTGGCCAAAGGTGTGGCCGAGGTTGAGCACCGCGCGCCGGCCAAGGTCGCGTTCGTCCCCCTCCACGATCCGCGCCTTCAGGCTGATGGCTTGTCTGATCATAGCAGCAACCACGCCCTCGTCGCGGGAGAGGATCGCTGACCATTGAGACTCAAGCAGTTCGAGCAGCGGCCCGCCCTCCAACAATCCAGCTTTGATCACCTCGGCCATCCCTGAGGCGAACTCGCGGTCCGGCAGTGTGCCGAGGGTCTGAACGTCCGCAATCACCAGGCGCGGTTGGTGGAAGGCACCGATCAGGTTTTTGCCGGCGCCGTGGTTGACGGCCGTCTTTCCGCCAACCGAGCTGTCGACCTGAGCCAGGAGCGACGTCGGTACCTGCACGAGCGGGAGGCCGCGAAGCAGCGTGGCCGCAGCAAAGCCTGCGATGTCGCCCACCATTCCTCCGCCGAGTGCAATGACGGGGGTGTCTCGATCAGGAATTGCCCCAATTCGAGGGTAAAGCGCCCAGTCGTAGAGGGAACGCAACTGGTCGAGACTCTTGGAAGTCTCGCCCGCCGGGATCACGCGAGCCCTAGGATTCCACCCGTCCGCGGACAGTGACTGAGCGAGGTCTCCCAGGTACAGCGGGGCCACGTTCGAGTCGCTGACGATCAGGCAAGGGCCGGGAGCAAGGCCGGCGTACCGCATCATTTGCGGGGCCTGTGTCAGTGGGCCGAACACGACCTCATAGTCGCGTCCCAGATCGAGAGAAACGTGAACCGAATCGATGGGAGTAGCGGTCATTTGGGAGCGAAGTTAACGGGCTAACGAGGCGCGGGACCCGTGGCGCCGTCATCGTGTTCGCAGGTTCCACTTCACCTCCTCGTCGCCCATGCATCTCACCGGAATCCATCACCTCACCGCCGTAACCGCCGACGCACCCGGCAACTACCGGTTCTACACCCAGGTTATGGGGATGCGCCTGGTGAAGAGGAGCGTCAACCAGGATGACATTAGTGCCTACCATTTGTTCTATGCAGACGCGGTGGGAAGTCCGGGGACGGACCTGACGTTCTTCGACTGGAGGGTGTCGGCCGAGCAGCGTGGAACGAACAGTATTTCGCGCACGATGTTGAGAGTCACCGGCCGCGAGTCGCTGGAATGGTGGCGAAAAAGGCTCACCGATAGCGGAGTTGAAGTCGGTGATATCGGCGAGCGAGACGGGCGCCATACGCTGCACTTCGAGGACCCGGAGGGACAGCGACTTGCGCTTGTCGATGACGAAGGACGCGGAGACGAAATAGTGATTTGGGACGACAGCCCGGTGCCGGCGGAACATCAGATTCGGGGCCTCGGACCCATCGAACTGTCGGTTCCGGACTTGCGGTTCACCGACCTGGTCCTGCGCGAAGTCACCAACATGAAGCGAGCTCGCGAGTACCGTCATGACACCCTGGGCGGGGTCGACGTCCACGTCTACGAGATGGGGGAGGGCGGGCCGCACGCCGAGGTCCACGTTGCGGTTCAGTCCGATCTGCCGCGCGCTCGACCTGGAGCCGGCAGCGTTCATCACGTAGCCTTCAGGGTTCCAGATGACGAATACGAGGCCTGGGCGCAGCGTCTCGAAGATCTGGGTGTCCACAACAGCGGACCCGTAGACCGGTACTACTTCAAGAGCCTCTACTTCAGGGAGCCGAACGGCATTCTCTTCGAGCTGGCCACCGACGGTCCCGGATTCACCGTCGACGAGGACGTCGAGACGCTGGGAGAGGAAGTGGCGCTCCCGCCGTTCCTGGAGCACCGCCGCGCAGAGATCGAGGCAGGCCTCAAGCCGATCGAATGATCACCCGGTCCGGCGGGTCGCCGCGGGCGCACCCCGGGTGTACGCGATGTAGTCGGACGGATTCGGCTCGTGGCCTCCGTCCCGTAGTAGTAGCGCCACCTGCCCTCGGTGGTAAGCCGCGTGCACGGCGACGTGAGTGAGGATGTCCGCGACGGTCGACTCAAATCCGTCGCCGGCTGAATTGACATAGTCGACCACGCGGTCCAGCTCCTCGATCGTGAGATTAGCCAGGTACTGAGCATAGTCGGCGTGGACCTGCCGCAGCATGTCACCGAGCGACGGGAGGTCGTCCTCCGGCCACACAGGTATCGATGAGGGAGTGCTCATCAACCGACCAAGCCACGTCGCTTCCGAGCCTAAGACGTGGGCAAAAAGTCTCACCGCTCGTTCCGGGGGTCCAACGGCATGCTCTAGCGATTCCAGGCAGCGACGGTCTGCCCAGCGGACGTGTTCGTGCAGCCGGCAAAAATGATCGAGGAGTGGTTCCACATTCCGGATGGCGGTTCAACGGCAAGTTTACGATGGACCCGGCTGTCGGCGGCTAGCTTCTAGCGTCCTCATCACGCCAGCCGACCGCCATGGAGACCGTCAGCGCCAAGCAAGCCGCAGAAGCCATCAAGTCGGGCGATCGCATCTTCGTCCATACCGCCGCGGCGGCTCCTCAGGTGCTGGTCGAAGCGGTCAGCGAGCGTAGCGGCGAATTGCGCAATGTGGAGTTCGTCCACCTCCACACTGAAGGGCCGGCACCCTATGCCGCGGACGAGTTGGCTGCTTCGTTCAAGACGCGCGCGCTCTTCGTGGGCGGGAACGTGCGCGAGGCCGTGGCCCGGGGCACGGCGGATTACGTGCCGGTCTTTCTGAGCGAGGTCCCGAGACTGTTCAGGTCCGGGGTGATGCCGCTAGACGTGGCGCTGGTGCACGTGTCGCCCCCGGATCGTCACGGCTTTTGCTCGTTGGGAGTCTCCGTCGCCGCGTCGCAGGCAGCGGTTCAGGCAGCCAAGCTCGTGATCGCGCAGATCAACCCACGAATGCCGCGAACACATGGTGATGGTCTGATTTCAATCGACAAGATCGATCTAGGGGTGGAGGTCGACCGCCCGCTCCCAGAGCACAAACCGCCCGTCCTCACCGAGACCGAGAAGGCGATCGGGCAACACGTCGCTGAACTCGTCGACGACGGAGCGACGCTGCAGATGGGGATCGGCGCCATCCCCGACGCCGTCCTCGCCGCGCTCGGGAATCATAAGGAGCTGGGCATCCACACTGAAATGTTCTCGGATGGCATCCTGGATCTGGTTGAGTCCGGCGTCATCACGAATACCCAGAAGAGGGTGCACCCGGGCAAGCTGGTTGCCGCCTTCCTCATGGGCACTCGCCGACTGTATGACTTCGTCGACGACAATCCGCAGGTGATGATGCTCGGGGCCGACTACGTGAACGACACGAAGGTCATCCGGCGGAATCCCCGCGTCACCGCCATTAACAGTGCCATCGAGGTGGACCTGACGGGGCAGGTCGTGGCCGACAGCATTGGCACCCGGCAGTATTCCGGCGTTGGAGGACAGATGGACTTCATCCGTGGCGCAGCGCTTTCGCCGGGCGGCAAGCCGATCATCGCGCTGCCGAGTACTACATCGAGCGGTCGCACGCGCATCGTCGACCTGCTGCAGCCTGGCGCCGGAGTAGTCACCACGCGAGCGCACGTTCGGTATATCGTGACCGAGCACGGCGTGGCGGATCTATACGGGAAGTCGCTTCGCGAGCGTGCACGTGCATTGATCGACATCGCCCATCCGGATCATCGCGAAACGCTCGAGCGCAAGGCGTTCGATCGCTTCGTCGCCATCCCGGGCAACTCGGTCTAGCCGCTCACGACGTCGCCAGATACTGCTGGACCGCCTCGGCCGCCTTCCGGCCCGAGGTCAGCGCGCCGTTGATCGAGGGCGTCTCGAGGTGGTCCCCACACGCGAAGACGCCGGACGCGAAACGCGCAGGCCGCGTCGAGGAAGACTCGCCGGGCTCGAGCGAAGGCAGCGCGTGGACGATGCGGTACATTTTCAGCAGCTGCCAGCTTGCGATGGCATCACCGTACCAGGCGTGCAGTTGCGCTCGAGCTCGAGCCTCGATCTCGTCGTCAGGTAGGGCCGGGCTGCCGACCACCGAGGCCGAGATGAGGCTCCATCCAGGCGGAGCGAGTTCTCCCGAGACCTCGCTCATCACCGCGAGATGATTGACCGGCCCCCGTCCATCGCCGTCCAGGATGAGCATGGGATACGGGTGGGGAGACGTCTCGGAGGCGTAGTACAGGCAGCACGTGCTATGCGACTCGGGCGGGTCGAAGCCGTCGGCCAGGTACGCAAGCTCTGGTCCGTCGACGGCGAGCACGACTGCTCGCGCCTGAATGACATTCCCAGACTCGAGTCGCACCGATGTGTCGCTAGCGGCCGTGACGCGTGCATTCAATCTGACCGAGCCGGAGGGAAGCCGGCCGGCAAGCTGCTCGGGAATAACCTGCATCCCCTTCGCAGGGATAGCCGTCTCACCGACGGCGAACATCCGGAACAGGAACTCGAAGAACCGGCTCGAGACGCTCAGATCGCGATCGAGGAAAACGCCCCCGAAGAAAGGCCGGAAGAAGCGATCGGTGATGTTGCTCGAGAACCGATAGCGGTTCGCAAGAGCCTCGGCGGTCGTGACGTCGTCTCGCTGGTCCAGGGTTGCCTGGGTGAAGCGTGTGACGGCGGCGCGGAGTTTCAGGACGCGGGCCTTGTCAGCAAGACTTCCTATCGGACCGGTGAGCGATTGGAGCGCCTTTCGCGGCTCCTTTGCCGGGTCCGCAACCTGGTAAAACTGATTCTTGTAACGGACACACGCGCCCGGCCAGAAAGGTCTGAGGTCGAGCGCCGGGACATCGAGGGCATCCTTGAATTCGGGGTACTCAGTGAGGACCGTCTGGAATCCTCGGTCGAGTCGGAACCCCGCGACCTCGTCGGTGCGGACGCGGCCACCGACCCCGTCAGAAGAATCGAAGACGCGAACGCTAAGTCCTGCGTCTGTGAGAACCCGAGCGCAGTTCAGACCGGCCAGACCGGCGCCTACTATGGCGACATCGATGCTGTCGCTCATGTCCCCACGCGGACGGTGTAGCCGTCACGCAGGTCGCGCGGGACCGCCCGGGTAAACCCCGGCGAAGGAGTGAACGTCACCGTGTAGGAGGTGCCAGCGAGCGGGAGGTCGCCCGCAGCGCCCGTTGCCACCTGACCCTCCACGACATCGAGGTCTATGCAGAATCGCCCTTCGAGGCGCCGCACTGCGACCTGGTCCTCTTCGGTGAGCGCGATGCGTCGGTCCTCGTGATCGGGATCCGCACGTCGGTCAAGCGCCACTCGGGCTTCGTACTGACCCTCACCGTCGGCAGGGGTGATTACGAGGCGCCCCATCCGGTCGGTCGGATCTTGCCGGGTCGGCAGGAGGATGTAGTCGAGCTCGAGCCGGTCAGGGTAAGCATTTACGTCGAGCGCGCTTAGGTTGAGCTGGAGCGCTCCCGTCGCAGCGGCCTCCCGAGAGCCCAGGAGTTCGAACTGCGTCGTGGGGAATTGGCCCGTGTTCTCTGCGATGAGCGCTGCCGTTGCGGCAAGCTGCCCGGCAGGGGTGAGCTGCTGGTCGAGATCCACGGCGGCACGGTCGAGCGCACCTTCGACGTGCTCCGAGATTCCGGGTCCACACCCAGTCATCCCGATCAGGATTGTAGCGAGACCTACTGCAACAAATCGTGAGATCATGACTCCTCTTGTTCGACGGATTCAGTGACGTGTCGACCCAGAACGTGTGCTAGTGCACGCTCGATGGTTGGATACGCGAACTCGAAACCCGAGTTCGCCAGTCGCTCCGGTATCACGCGCGCGCTCGAAAGGGCTGTCGCTGCCGCGAGCCGCCCACCGGCCACGCGCAGCAAGGCTTCCGGATAGCGGAGCATCGTTGGACGACCGAGGTGCTCTCCGAGGACCTCAACCAGGTGTCGTTGCGAGACCGGGAGGGGTGCGGCGATGTTCACGGGACCGCGGAGTTCGTCCTGGAGCAGGAGGTGGAGCATCGCGTACAGGGCGTCGTCGATGGCTACCCACGGCACCCAGTCCCGTCCGCGACCGGCCGTGCCGCCAAGCCCGAAATTGAAGACGGGCTTCAGGAGGCCGAGGGGTCCACCTCGCGGTGTTAACACCGCACCGAATCGCAGGTGGCACACGCGAACGCCGGCGTCGGAAGCGGGCTCGGTGGCGGCTTCCCAGGCACGAGCGACCTCAGCGAGAAAACTATCGCCGAGCGGGGCTCTTTCATCGAGCGGCTCGTGAGCGTTGTCCGCGTATATACCGGTGCCGGAGGCCGAAAGGAGCACACTTGGTCGATCGCTCGACGCAGCGATCGCGTCGGCGAGTACTCGCGTTCCTCGCGCCCGGCTGTCCAGAATCCGAGCACGCTGCTTGCGGGTCCACCTGCCATTGATAATCGGCTCACCGGCGAGGTGCACGACCGCGTCCACACCCTGAAAGGCACCGGGATCGACAAATCCCTCAGACGGATTCCAGTAAGCGGCTCCTTCTAACTCCCCGCGGGACTGTTCAACCACTTCGCGGCGGGAGCGAACGAAGCGCACCACGCGATGTCCCCCTCCAGTGAGCAACGCACAGAATTGCGATCCGATTACGCCACTGGAACCGGTGACCGCAACCGTCATCGCGCTGCCCGAAGACATGACGTGACGCGATAGATCGGTTCGGGTCACGCGGTGACGGTAGTCGAACATGCGCGCGATCTCGTGTTGCAGGCGTCGTCCCGCCACAGCGTCGGCAAGCGGTCCGAGAGGAAGCTCGTAATCGATGCTGTCCTCGAGCGTAGAACGGCGGCTGTCGATGTCGTGGGGGAGGATGCGGTGAACATGCTCCCAGTGCGAGAACGGTCCCGCCGCCTGCACGTCGGTGAACTGCTTGCCGGGCTCGACATCTCGGTGCTCAGCGATCCAGCGTAGCGGCAGAAAGCGTGGACCCAGTCGAAGCTCGGTGATACTGCCCTGATGAAGGTTGTCCGATGACACCACCTCGACGCGCTGCCACGGTGGGAGCAGGCGCTGCAGAGCGCCGGGGCGCGCATGCCAGGCGTAGGCCTCCTCACGAGGGACGGGAAGCTCGGTCCGACGAGTGAACCTGGGCATTACTCTGACGCGTTGTCGCGAATGGATTGGTACGCGGAGAGCGCACGCTCTCGCGCCAGTCGGTGATCGACGATCGGCTCAGGATAGTGCTCCCCGAGAACCACGTTGGCGTCATCCAGAGTGCCCTCGCTGGCCGTCCAGGGTGAGTGAATGTGGGCGTTCGGAAGCTTAGCCAACTCCGGAATCCACCGTCTAACGTACTTGCCCTCTAGATCGAACTTCTCACCCTGAGTGATGGGGTTGAAGATCCGGAAGAATGGCTGAGCGTCAGCGCCGCTGCCAGCGCTCCACTGCCAGCCCATGGTGTTGTTGGCAAGGTCCGCGTCGAAGAGGTGATCCCAGAAGAAGCGCGCTCCCTGCTGCCAGCGAATCAGCAGGTGCTTGGTGAGGAATGAGGCAACTACCATGCGGACACGATTGTGCATCCAACCGGTCGCCGCGAGCTGCCTCATGCCGGCATCGACCATCGGGTAGCCCGTGGTGCCCGAGCACCAGCGGTCGAATGCGTCGTCGTCGTCACGCCAGGGGAAGTCGCCGTAGTTGGGGCGAAGCGGTTGCGTTGGTGAGTCAGGGTTGTGGTGAAGGACGTGATACGAGAATTCGCGCCAGCCCAACTGGGTGCGGAAAGTTGAAAGGTTTCTCGACGGCAGGCTGTCGTTCGCCTCCGAAAGTGCCTGCCAGACCGATCGGATCGATACCTCGCCCATCGCCAGATGAGGCGAAAGCCGAGAGGTACCGTCGACATCTGGTCGGTTCCTTCGCTCGTAGTAGTCTCGCAGAATGCTCGACTTGACCTCGTTCAGTCGCTCGCGTGCGCCATCCTCACCCGGCCTGAACGAGCCCAAATCCCTCCCGTCATTCTCGCCGGTTAGCAGCCTCAGATCCTCCGGCTTCGCCGAACGAGGCCACCCGCTGGGAGCGCGCGTTTGACCCATTCGAGGGATTGACTGCTCGTCCTCCAGTCTGATCCCTGCGCGTACGCTTTTCCAGAAAGGAGTGAACACACGATACCCGGTGTCCGACGACGTCCTCACGTTGTCGGGTTCGTGAAGTAACTGGTTGCCGAATCGGCGAACTCTGATCGCGCGCTCGCCGAGCGCTTCGATCACCTCGTTCTCGAGTCGCCCGGACGCGGGAACGTAGTCGCGATTCAGGACGACCTCGTCTGCCCCCACGGCCTCGGCGATGTCAATCAGCTCCGCTGCGGAGGAGCCAGCTCGTAGCGTGAGTTTCAGGCCTCGACCCTGCAGGTCGTTGTCGAGGCGTGACAGCGACTCGTGTAGCCAGGCTCGTTGGGCGGATCCTGGAGCCCACTCACCAGACCCGTCCTTGTCAAGGATAAACACGGGAATGATCGCTCCGTCGCGCTCAGCGGCATGGGTGAGTGCCGGGTTGTCGTGGAGCCGGAGATCTCTACGAAACCAGACGAGGGTGGCGGGCATGCGCGCTGGGCGAGGCTATTCCATGATGGGTTCGTCGTCGTACTCGACGTCCTCACCCGCAAACCCATTGGTAGTGACTAGCTCGTCCAGCGTTGCGGGCAGCAACACACCGTCGATGACGTGAACGACGCCGTTGTCGGCCTCCAGGTCGGCGGTCGTGACCGTCACCGTAGTGCCGAGGGCGTCTGTTATGGTGACACCTTCATCGGTGGCCATGATCGTGATCGACTCGCCGTGGAGCGTGGCGATCGTCTGCTCACCTTCCATCTCGCCGGACATCAACAGGTGATCTAGGATGTGGTATTCGGTGACGGCCGTGAGTGCTTCCCGCTCTCCGCGTAGCCGATCCAGGTCCGCACCGCTCAGCGCGGTGAAGGCGTCGTCGGTGGGCGCGAAGAGCGTGTACGGGCCGCTACGTGCGAGATCGTCGGC
>JBJHBB010000003.1:0-8243 GCA_050485265.1 Rhodothermales bacterium
GCCTACGCCTGCGGTTCAATCCCGACGCGAGGACGGATTCGGTCACGGATCTGATCAAATATGCTCACGCCAAGCGGCTCGGCTACCTCCAGAGTCACGGCCAGGGCATATGGAATCGGGTGGATGAGCCCGCTGGCATCCTCCTTGCAACTTACCAAAACGTCCAACACGTCCCCCTCTTCGACAGCCAGGACGCTCGTTCCCTCAAGGACTCGGTGCTCAACCGTTCCGCGCCGCGCGGTGTCAGAATCCATTTCGGCACGTTTGACCCCCAGCTTTTCCTCGGGCAACGTGCACCAGAGATACGCCTGACGGTAGCTCCGGTGCCTTGCATTGGCAGGTGTCAACCAAGCCAATGTCGCCGTCAGCCGGCGCCGCACGGGGCTCCCTGCCAAGGCTGGGGGAAGTGGCAGGTAATAAAGGTGCGCCTGATCTTTGGAGATTCTACCCCATCCAAGGGCTGTGACACGCTCGTCTGTGCAAAACATGGCCCGTTCAGGAATGACTTCACCGTATCCCAAGAACCGCGCCTTGAGCCGACTCATCTCGCGCCAGGCCCGACGGGCGTCGTTGTTGCCATTGACCAGGTCGCCAAAAGTAACTTCCAGGATCTCCGCCGGCGTGCCCCAGCCCGCCCCGTGAACAAGCAGGCATTTAACGAGCACGGCGAGTTCGGCTTGATCGAGGCGATCGCCGCCGACTTCGCTACGGAGTTCCTGGAGCCGCTCAAAGATTTGCGCCCCGCAACGCGTGGCCAGTGCTGTCGCATTGCTTGTCCCACGGGTATGGACTGTACGGCCGAGTTCCATTGGCTGGACGGCTGGTGCGGCAACACATTGTCCAGGCGGGGCGAACGAATCGCTCACCGAGAATCTGGCGGGGTTGCCGGAATTCACAACTGGCTCCTGATAGAGTTGTCGCCCTCCTGGAAAGAACACTTCCGGTTTGACCGAACGGCGAAACCCATACGCGATGGTCCCAATCGGGCTAGGAAGCCGCTCGCCCCCGAAGAGATCGACACGACGGTCCTGAGCGCGGGGAACTGAGTCATCCGCGTGCAGGGCACCGACCGTTATCGCATTCACCGCTTCAGCGGGTGAATAGGGGCGGCGGGTAACCTGTTCCTGGTGAAGGGCGTGGAGCACTTGGCTGCGGAGTTCTTCCGGCGGCAATTGCCTCCACTGCTGGCCGGTTGCCTGGATCGTCACGTCGTGAACGTGGTTTCCCACGCTCACGAGAAACAACACCTTGTACGTCCACGACAACCAGTCGAGTAACCGAGCCAGCGGGCTGAGTTCTCGATCGAATGGTTGAAAGGAGTTGGCAATCGACAAATTGATAATGCGTACTGTCGGTGCCACGGCCTCCGGTCCGTCCAGCAGCCGCCTGACAACACGGTGCAGGAGGTCGACAAGCAGTTCATCATCAGGAGTGGTCTCGATAACCCGCCCCTGGAAATCCTCCTTCGGGAGGAGAATCGGTCGGAGGAAGACGGGTGACATCAGCGGTTCACTGTCGCCGTTCAGGTCACCATGCACTACGAGCGATGCCATCGCCGTTCCGTGCTGCTGCTGTCGCGGGGAGTAATGCCGTTCATGCTCTTCCGGGTCGTCGATCACCAATCGGTTCCGAAACGCGATATGCTGCTCCAGCGGGAGCCCGTCGAAAATGGCGACCACAGGATCTCCTGCCGGCAGGCGTTGCTCGTCCAAGCGGCGGCGAAACCCTTCGGCGTGCGTATCGGGCTCACCCGCAACGAACCGGGCCTGGGCGAACGGTCGAAAGAACATCACGTCTTCGCAACGGATCAGGGGACCGTAGTTCTTGGAAAGGATTCCATCCACTGCCCGCCCAACGGCCGCTGCCGGCATCTTGACCAGGACTCCGTGGTACAGGATGTCGGGAATTGCCGTCTGAGCGACACACACACCACCGGCGTCCACAACGAGCGCCGCCAACTCCGCAAAGGCGCGTTCCCTGGCCTGGGGATCACGCCGGCACCAAAGCTCGACTTCGAAGCGGATCTCCTCGTTCTGCTCGCGGAGCAAATCCTGCAGATATTCCAGCAGGTTGGTTTCCCGAATTCGGTCTTCCACGTTCCAGCGTCGTAAATCGTGAAGATTGACAAAGAGTTTCTTGAACGGTCCGAAGTTCCGCTTGGCACGCTGGCTGGGGTCCCTCAGCCAGTCGTTCCACAGGCCGATGAGCCGATCCATCGCTTGGTGATTGGTCATCACGGCGTACAACCGGCACGGTAGCGGCTTTTCCTTGTCGTGTTCATCCCCATGCTCGAAGCCAGCCTGGGGGGCCACGTCATCGAGCTCCATCTCCGCCAGCCACTCCATACCGGGAATTTGAGCGGCCGCTTTGGCCAGCCCTTCAACCCGGTTGCCGATGGTTTCCATCACCAGCACCTGCTCTGGCTCCAGCCCCTGCACCGTTACACTGACACTCTGAAAGCTCTCGGCAATTTCCCGAAACTTTGCGTCGAGCCGCTGTTGTTGTTCAGCGGGCGAGGGTTTTCGGAATTTTCCCCCACCTCCTCCGCGTCTCGGCGGACCGGACAAAGTGGGTTCAGGAAAGAAAAGCAGCGGTTTCTGCGGCATGAGAAGACCGTATCAGGCGGAGCATCACGGTTGGAAGCGTTTTTCCCATTGCCGAAGCCGCTCCGCGACGATGTTCTTCGCGTCCGCTTCCGGGAGTGAGAGCACGTATCGACGTGCCACGTCGGCAACGAAGTCCTCAAGTTCCGAATAGCTGAGGCCCTGGAGCTTGTTGGCGAGCGTGCGCGGTGTGCATCCCAGAGGAATCTCGATTCGGGCGGCGACCCGTTCGAAGAATTCCTGTGTCTGCTCGCGCGTCGGAGGAGGAAGTTCCAGGCGGATCTGAAACCGCCTCCAGACGGCGCGGTCGAGCAGTTCGGGGTGATTCGTCGCAGTCACCACCACGACATGGGCCGGCAGATCATCGACTTGCAGCAGAAGCGAACTGACGACCCGTTTAATCTCGCCAGTCTCGTGCTCGTCACCTCTCTCCTTCCCGATCGTGTCGAATTCATCGAAGAAGAGGACGCAACTGCGGGTGCGGACGTATTCGAAAAGCCGCCGAAGCCGAGACGCGGTTTCTCCCAGATAGCTGGCGATGAGGCCGTCGTATCGGGCTACGATTAGGGGAACCATCAGGCAGTGGGCCAACGCCTCAGCCAGGGAGGTCTTGCCGTTCCCGGGTGCTCCGGCCAGCAACACCCGGTGTCGCGGAACCAGCCCGTACGATCGGAGCAACTCAGCCCGATGCTGCTCCTCGACGAGTTCCCGGCAGGCACTTCGCACCACATCGGGGAGGACGAGTTCCTCCAGGGCCCGCGCTGGAGTGACCTCGAAACAGAGATCCTGCACTGCTCCGTTGCTGGAAATCGCCGACCGGTGAAAGGGGGCCGCCGTCCCATTTCGCCCGAGGTGCTCTTCCAGCCGGCCGGCAAGCACGTCGTGATTCTTAGCTCGTTCCTCGGCAATCACGGTCTCGACGACCCTGCGGAAGAGCGCCTGGTCGCCGGACGTGCCCGCTTTCACCAGCGAAACGAGTAAATCTGAACGGGCCATGAGGAATTACGCGTCCTGCGATCAAGTCCTGTGAGGAAACAACGGAACTTCTGAATGATACCAGATATCGGGAGTCTCCTCACGTCCAGATACGAGGACACTTTGCCGGGCGGGGAACAGGCCCCCGAAAAACCGGCGAAATGAGCGGGGTTTTGCCAGCCCGCGCCGTTCGGCCCGGCAAGTTTCCCCGCACGTGAAGAGCGTCTCACTTACCCAGCAAGGGCCGGGACCGACTTTGACCTTACTAGAAGGCCGCGGGTTTGCCGCTTCAGTCCGATCTTCCGAAGCCTTGGGCTGGTCGGCAATGAACTGACCCCGGTCAATCTTCTGAGAGCGCCTCCCGAACCAAAGACGCCAGTCGTGCTGTAAGTGCTTTAACTGCAAGGGATATCTGCACGGCAAGCTCGCTGCCACCCCCCCGAAAAAGTTCAATAGACGTCCTGTCACCCCGACTGACCCGGGTAAGGCTACGTGCCGTTGCCCGGGCCTGAAACCACTGTGCTGAAACCGGTTGCGGCCAGTGCATTGGTGGAAGTGTCATTCGACCAACCTACCCGCCGAGCCTGTCTGGCGGATGGTCGAGTCGCGGAACGGTGAGCCGGCCCGCTTGTGCCGGCACTCGGCGGCTCCAGATCAGCCGCCGCGCTCACTGGAGATCATCCCCGGTGGGTCCGTCCCAATCGCGCCTCCAGCGAGGTCGCTCGTCCGTCAGCGGACACTTCCACTGGCAATGACTACGAACGCCACCGGTCGGACTTCAGTCTTGCGGCTCGACCTGTCCGTCACAGCCAATCGGCGGGTTTGAGGACCAGTGCTCGAATTCCTGCCAATCCCATCGTGCGCCCCTCCCGCTATTCGAGGCGAACCGAGCGAGCGAACCTAACCTGAATCTGGATTGTCAGTTCCGAAACGGGTATTCTGGTTCGCATTCCCCGAGAGATTCCGAGCGGATTTGTGAATTATTCACGATGGCATTGAGTTGGCGAGCGGCAAATCGTCCGGTCGTCCTGCCATCTCCGAAGAGGGCCGGATCGTGTCAAAACCACATGACGTCCCAACGTGTCCTGCGGTTCCCGACTTCCCCGAGACGGGCCGGATCTCGTACGAGTTCGAGATCGAGTTGATAACGCCGCTGTTCGTGGGCGTCCAAGAGGCGGGCAAAGAGCGAGCAACTGAATGGCGGCCTATTCGGCGGCAACCTAGCCCTTCTGATGGCCAGCACGTCCTGCTCGATGGTATCGGCTCGAAAGCCCGGTCGATCGGATTCCTTGGGGTATTTCTCGAACTCGTGGGGCGACAGGTTGTAGAAGCGCCGCACGTTCTTGCGGTTGCAAGACGAAATCGTGCTGCCGTGCAGCCGGCAAACGTCCCCCAGGTAGACCAGACCCGTCAGCAGGTATCGACCCGGCGTGGGCCTGCGCCGCAGCATCCGCTGGGCGCGGCCGAACAGTTCCCGCGGCACCAGCGGCTCGTGAGCGTTCTCGCACACCATGCTGCCGTCGTCGAACAGGCTGCGGAACTTGCCGCGGCGGCGAGACGATGGTGCCAACGTAGACCGGCCGCGCAGGGCAAGATTCCCATGCATCGTAATCCAGCCAACGGTTACCTTTTGTTCAAACGTAGCGACCTGGACACGTTTTTGCGAGCCGTCGAGGCCAGCGAAAGCAAACCACCATCGCAGAGAAAGAGGCCATAAGGAGAGTGCTTAATGGAACGCCTTCACATCGAATTACAGCGCGTGCAGACGTGGCTCTTCGCGGTGCCGCGCCTGCGAGCGATGGTCGGAGCCAACGCCCTAATCGGCGAGACACTGCGCGTCGCGCTGCCGAACCGGGCGAGAGAGACCGGGCGCGGCTGGATGCTCGCCCCGAGCGCTGAGGTGTACCCAAGCGCCGACGCAGACGATCCGCTGAAGGACCACGACAATCCCGCTGATGACGCGAAAGACGGCATCCTCTCGCGCGACGGCGGCCACTTCGAGGCACAGTTTACGAGCGGCGCTGAAGCGTTCGTCGACGCGGCCGGTCAGCTCCTGCGCTCCAACCTACCGGGCCTGCGCTTCCGCGTCTCCATCGACGGAGAACAGCGCACCAAGAGTCAGGTGCATCTCTCCACCGAGCTGCCGGTACTGGCGCCCTGCGAGTGGACTGGGCGAGGCCTCGCATCCAAACCTATCAAGCAGGGCAACGACGATCACGATGTGTCGCTCGACGTCGAACTGCGGCACGAGGCGGCGAAGCGCACCGAGGATGGCACTGCGGTCGACATCGTGAGCCTGCTCAGCGACAAGACCAAGCTGAAGACGCTGGAGCGTGCGCAAGAGCTGAAGGAACTGGTGGGCAATGGCTACCTCGCGCTCCTTCACGCCGACGGCAACAGCGTTGGCAGCGGCGCGGACAAGACCGACAGCGACGAAGCACGAGCAAAGAACGCAGATTTTTTCCATCGCAACCGCATGCTCCTGCGTCGCGCGGTGCAGAAGGCCATCGACGAACACTGCCCCAACACGGGAAACGCTCCGATCATCCCGTTGATGCTCGGTGGCGATGACCTTTTGCTCGTGAGCCGGGCCGCGATCGCACTGCCATTCATCGTTACACTCTGCGAGGAACTGGACTCGCTCCAGAAGGACCGCAACGACTTCAAGCTCACCCTTGGCGTCGGCGTCGTGTTCGCCCAGCACACTATTCCGATCCATCGGCTGCACGAGGTCGCCGAACAGCTCGCCAGCTCTGCGAAGCGGCGTTTCCGTGGCCTCGTGGGTGCGGGCGACGCGATGCGCTCCGTCGTTGACTGGGCCGTCTACAGCACCGCGTGGGTCGATGATCCCGAAAAGGTGCGTCGGCCCGACTGGCTACGCGGCAGCGGCAACAAGCTGCGCGTGCTCTCGCAGCGGCCTGTCGATGTGCTTGGCGAAGGCATGGATTCATTGCAGGGGCTCGTGAACGGCGCCGAGAAGCTCACTCAGGCTCCGCGATCACAACTCCGCTATCTCGTCGATCAGCTCCCGCGTGGACGAGTGCTCTCGGAACTGGCATTCGCAGAGCTGTCGAAAGAGGCGAAGGATGCACTTGAGAACGCCGGCGTGAAAGAGAAGGATCTGTGGCGACCCGTGGGGAACGCATGGAACACCGCGCTGCTCGATCTCGTCGAGATCACCGAGATCGGCCGTCTCGGTCGTGACGCTGAACACGCTGACTCCAACCGGGAGGTCGCCTATGTCTAAGAAGTGGGTACGCTACACGCTCACTGCCGAGTTCCTCTCGGACGCCCACGTCGGGTCGGGGTCGGGTGGAGGTGGCATCGACGCGCTCATCGCTCGCGACCGCCATGACTGCCCTGTCATCTGGGCCTCGCACGTTGAGGGTGTGCTACGAGACGCCGCGCGCAGGCTGCGTGGTGACGAAGAGGCAGGGAAGTTCTTCGGGCGCGCTGGTGGTGACAAGCAACGCGCCGTCTTTACTTCGCTGTATTCAATGGAGATCCCCGAAGTCTGCGCAAGGAAGAGCCGCGAAAGACGCATTTGGTGCTCCACCGCACGCGAGGGATTTGAAAAGGACAAGGACTTCTACAACCGCGCACCGAAGGACGACACACTGCGGGTTATTGAGTACCTGCCCAAGGGCACTCAGCTCGTCGGTGAGGTCGAGTTGCCGGCGAGCGACTTGCCGACGTTGCAACGGCTCGTGCAGGAAGTCGACGCACTCGGCGGCGGGCGGTCGACTGGAGCCGGTCGGGTGAAGCTCTCGCTCTCGGAGATCACTCCCACGACGCGCGAGATAAGCGCTGCGACGGGACGGCTCGTGCTCTTGCTCAGGAACCGCGATCCGCTCTGCATTACCGCGACGGCGACGCCCGACAACTTGATCCCGAGCCTCGCGTTTGTGCCCGGCCGTGCGCTGCTCGGCTCGGTTGCCTCCTGGCTCATCGCCGAGGGGGATCGCGACACAGCCTCACTGTTCACGTCGGGCAAGGTCGCGGTGAGCGACGCGCTACCGCTTCCCAAAGCGCCGGGGACGTTTGATGGTGTGGAAGTGCTGCCCGCGCCGCTCTCGCTCAAGAGCGAGAAGCCAATGGGCGCGGCGGGTGACGTCCCCTGGTGGGCCCAATCGATCGCGCCCACGAAGCGGATCGACGCGTGGAATGCGGAAGAGAAGCTCAGGCGGCCCGAGGACGACCTCTTCGTCTACCGCGCGAGCCCGAGCGAGCCGTGGACAGCCTTCAAGCCCGCGCGCAGGGTGCGACTGCGTAACGGGCGACCCGATCCCAAACAGGCCGATGCATCGCTCTTCGCCATCGAGCAGATCGTTGAGGAGACCCACTTCCTCGCCGAGTTTCATGGTTCGCCCGAGGATCTGAAGAAGGTCGCGGAAAAGCTCGGACCCGTGCTCGAAGGACGACGCTGGCTGCGTGTGGGGCGCGCGGGCGCGCCGGTCGAAGTGGCACAGATCGCGTGGTCGAAGGCTCCCAATGCAACGAAGACCACGGACACGGCACTGCTCACGCTGACATCCGATCTGCTCGTGCGCGACCAGTATCTGCGATGGATAACAAAGCTATGCCAGAAGCATCATGCCGATGAAATCAAGGCTTTATTTGGCGACGAAGTTCAACTCGGTAGGGAGCTGCAAGACAGCGTGATGG
>JBJHBB010000003.1:8253-17633 GCA_050485265.1 Rhodothermales bacterium
AAGCTCATCGAACGTGCTGCGAAGGGGGAGTGGCTTGGCGAACGCACGCATGAGGGCTTCGGGCGGTTCCGCATTGACGCTTCGCTCCCCGGCGAGACTCGCGAGACTCCTGAGAGCAGACCGCCGACACCTGTCGCCGACATCGCAGAGGAGGCCATCGCCGCGAAGACGCAGGAGTGGTTCAAGGTGCACAGGTCGCTGGCGGAGAGCGACAAGAAAGACCGCGACGGCCGCAAGCCGCCGAGCCTCTCGCAGTGGCGCGATCTCGTTGCGGACCTTGGCCGCGCGGATGCGATGTCAGACGCAGCAGGCCGCACGCGAGCACACGATGAGGCGCTCACTAGCCGCCGGAACCCGACGACGGCAGTCGGAAATAGCTGGAAGCACAAGGACGCGAAGGATGTTCTGGATGAACTGAAGAAGATCGAGGCGTCTCAACGAAAACTCTACGCGCGACTCTTCGTGCGCTGGCTGCGTGCCGAAATGCGGAAGAAGACGAAGGAGGCCCAATGACCGCAAAGCTCACACTGTTTACGGCCACCCTCGTGCAGGACTCGGCACTCTCGGTGTCGGGCCTCAATCGCGAGACCAGCGCCGACCAGCCCTTCGCGCTCGTCGATGGTGTGCCGACGCTCGTGGGGCGCGGCCTCAAGGGCGCGGCCGTCGCGATAGCCAAGCGATTCTTCGACCCGCTGCCGCGCGCGGTGTCCGACGACATCGAGCGCGGCGCCCTGCGCCGCTCGGCGTGGGAGTTCGCCGACGCGACCGCGACCGGCGATCCCAGCATCCGCGCCGGCGTCGGCATTCGTCAGAAGACCGGGGCTCGTGCAGGCGGCGTGCTCTACGACCGCGAGGTCATTCCTGCCGGAACGCGGTGGCAACTCAGCTTCCGCGTCGACTGGTCGCAGATCCCGGATGCACTGCGTGACGATGAAGGCCCTGAGGCCGAGGGCATCCTGGGCTACGTCCTCGGGGAGCATTGGGCAAAGGGACGCTGCTGGCTCGGAGGCAGCGTTGCGCGCGGTCTCGGCTGGTGCCACATCGACGACCTGAAGGCGTACCGATTCGACGAAGCCAACTACGACGAATGGATCAAGGCCGGGCGTCCACGAGAGCCCAATGTGAGCGCTGTCACGATGCCCGTCGTCTCGCCGACGCGCTCATGGTGCTTCCGCACGCTCGATGTGAGCATCTCGTTCGGCGAGTACAAACCCGGGCCCAACGATGCCGCGTGGGGCCTCGACATGTTCGCGGTAGGCCCGCACGACACCGAGCGGGCTGTGCAGCCGACGGGAGACGGCACGTGGGCCAAGCCCGCGTGGGCGACGAACTTGAACACGCCTGACGCACTCAGCACCGACCGCGCATTGCTCATGGAGGGCGGTCGCCCTCTGCTCCCAGGTGCGAGCGTGCGCGGGCCGCTGCGCCACGCCTTTTCACGTCTGGAACGCGCGGCGGGGCATGACGTGAAAGATCCGCACCTCGTGCAGGGCGACGTCGGCGAGGACGACCCGGCTGGCAACGCTTTCGGCACCGTCAGCAAGAGCAGCCGCATCCTCATCCGCGACGCGAGCGCTGCAGGCGAGTGGGCGGCGGCGAAGCTGCACATGCACGCGGAGGACGAATTCTCGGCGGGTTCCTACGGCAGTGCCAAGCGCGACGCCGTGCGTCTGCTCAAGGGCGCTTTCCCGGTGCGTATCGTCGTCGAAGGGGCGACGCCAGAAGAGGTCGAGCCGCTCGTGAAGCTCATCGATCGCCAGGTCGCGCTGGGAGCGCTCAGTCATCTGCCTATCGGCGGCCACAAGACGCGTGGGGCAGGTGCCGGCCGCTGGGAGGCGAGACCGTGGGTCAATGACGACGTGACGAAGGCGAGGGACTGGACGCAGCCGGAGGAGCCTGAGGAGCAAACGGCGAACAGGTCTCAGTCGAAGCGTGGCTTCCCCGACCGCCCAAACGACACCGACGCATGGGTGAAAGCAACGAACGGCACGATCACAGAAGTCCTCACGCTCAGCGAGGCGGCGAAGCTCGCGAAGGCTGCGCTCGGCGGGAACCTGGTGGCGTGGTGGTGCGATCCGACCATCAATCTCGACTTGCACACACCGCCCGCGACGTTCGGAACCGGCTGGCCAAGTGAAGACGACACGCTTCAGGTCGATGAGGTCGCCTTCTACGCGGAGCGCGCGGTCTGGCGAGCCGTGCGCACATCGAGCGGCTCGCGCTTCGTGCTCATCAAGGAACTCACGTCGAAGGTCGACGACAACACGAAACAGGTCCGCGTGGTCCATACGCCCGCACGTCTGCACGGTTTCTTCGAGGGCCAACGCCCGCGTTTCTCTTCGGCGAACACGGGCCATGGTAACGTGCTCCTGCGCGAGTGGCACGTCGGTAACGAGATCCTCAGCTTCACCATTACCAAGGAGCAGCGCTGATGCCCGGCAAACCAGATAAGCAGCACCGCATCCGCGTCCGCACACTCGACAGCAAGGCCCGCGATGCCAAGGAACTCAACAAGCTGAAGAGCAATCAACTCGGGATGCCGCACCTCGACATCGTCGGCACCGCAGCCACGACCGAGTTCATTATCTGCGCATCGAAGGACACGCATATCGAGCAGGTGCGCTCGAAGCTCGGAGGCGCGGGGCTCGAAGAGATTGCCGGTGGCGACACGACAATTGCTGCGAGCGTGGCGCCGAAGTCCACGCAGCGGCCTCGACAGGGCAGCTTTCAGCAGCAGCGTGGCGGACAGCATCAGCGTGGCGGGGGGCAGCAGCGCCCACAACACGGAAATCGGCCGGCTGGGACGGCAACGAACGACCAGTCGCTCCCCGGCAAGCCTTACGGCTTCGTCTCGCTTCCCGAGGAACTCACGACCTCCGCCCCCATCTGGCACGACGGGACGAGCAGCGAGAACCGTCTGTCGGGCGAAATCCGCTTCGAGCTCGAAACGCTGACCCCGCTTCTCGTCGGCTGGGAGCGAGGGCAAGTGGGCGAAAACGAGAGCGACTGGCCGCTGCCCGTGAACCTCGCTGGTGTTGGCCAGCTCACCAACAAGAAGTCCGTGCTCTGCCCGCTGCGTGCGCCGTGGGGGAAGCGTCCCGTCATCATTCCCGGTGACTCGCTGAAGGGGCTTCTACGTCACGAGTTGGGCGCACTCCTCGGGGCGCCGATGGAGCGCGTTGCGGAGCGCTCGTACTCGTATCGACCGAACTCGCTCTTCCCAAACCAGCCAAACCCGAGACTCATTGCGCGCATCGCTCGCGTGCCGAACGATGGCGTCGAGCTGAAGGCGCTCGACGACCAAACGCAGGTTCGCGTGCCCACGAAGCTCGAACTGCTGCCGACGAACCTTCGCTACGACAAGAATCACAATCAGACCGCGAACTTCTACCGCTTCGATGATGGCGGTGGCGCGACCTACCGAGGTGGCCAGGGTGCAGGCGAGAAGCTCAATTCTAAACGTAATCTGCATAAGAAGCTAAACGTGACTCCGAGCCAGCCGACCGAGACGGCGACGGTCTCGCAGACGGTACAGGATGGCTACCTCGCCACGGTTCGTCACCTCATCGACGAGACGAGCGGACACTTCAGCGAGCGCCATCCGGATGCGAAGGAGCATGGGGCGAACGCAAGAACGCGCATCCTCCAGGCCGCAAAGGACGAGGTGTTCCAGGCCGGCGATCTCGTCTGGGTCGAGTGGGACAGCGAGGAGAACTGCATTGCATCGCTCGGCTGGCACTACTACTACCGCTGGGCCTACACCGACTCGGTCCGCAGAGACGCCGACGGTCCGAGGCTCGAACGGCATGGGCTCTTCCCGCTCGACGCCGAGCGTGAGACGGACGGCGACGGCGCGCCGACGGGGCTTTCGGCCGTGCGTAGGCTTTTCGGTTACACGGGCGACAACGAAGGCAGCGCGGGCATCGGCAAAGACGACCACGCGCAGCTGATGGGTCGCGTCTTCGTCAACGCGGGGCTCGAATTGGTCGACGATAATGACACCGATGACGCCCGCTTCCTGAAGCCGACGTTCCTCAAGGAACTGGGCATGCCCCGGCCGAGCGCCGTCGAGCATTACCTCAAGCAGCCCGACTACCCGAATCCCAAAGGTCGCACAGACAGGGCGCAACTCCTGACCTACGGCGACGCCGCTGGCTACGGCGCTCCCGGCGAGCTTGCGGGCCGCAAGTTTTACCTCGATCGCAAGGATGCGGTCGCCGAGGATCCTTCTGCCACCAACAGACAGAACGAACGCAGTACGCTCGCGATCGAGGCATCGCAGTCGGGCGGGAAGTTTCGCTTCACCGTCCGTTTCCGCGACCTCGACGCCGCCGAGCTGGCCGCGATCCTCGTCGCCCTCTGCCCCGACCAATTCAAGGGCGTGATCGGCGGCACGCACACAGACGGCTACTGCTCGAAGCTCGGCTACGCGCGTCCGCTCGGCTGGGGCAGCGTGCGCATCGAGGCCAAATCGCTCCTATTTCTTGATGAGGTCAGCGATACCCCCACGCTGAATCCCGAAGCCGACCTCAACGCCTGGGTGAAAAACAACCATCAGAAGACGGCAACGCAGGACGAATGGCTGGCGATCCATCGACGAAACCACCCGAACGCGGCGGATTACCCGCGTAAAGACGGACAGGTCTACACCTTCCACACCGGCTTGCGTGCCGAGCACTCGCGCAGCCGCCGCTACAAGAATGGATGACCACCATGACGACACTCCTCATCATGACCACAGGTCGGAGTGACGTGCAGCTCGTCGTCGATGGGGTTCGTCGAGATCTGATCAGCGAATGCTGTGGCGAGTTGCACGACGAGCTGGCGAAGCGCGAGTTCACGATCGTCGATGCTCCCACGGACAAGGGGCGTCCGCTCGACGCACTCCCCGAGGGCGAGCTGAGTGTCTGCACGCCGAAGCTGGATGCCGTGCTGCGTTTCTTCGATGCGTCCCTGCCGACGACTGCTATCGTGTTCGAGACGCGCCGCACGCTGACGTCCGATCCGCGTATCGCGGGCGCCGTTCTGGAGAGGAGGCTCGCGGAGCGCGTCGTCACGGTTCGACGCCACGCTTTCCTGCAAGACGAGGAGCGACTCGAAGACGCATTAAATGACGAGGACGCGGTCATTCGCAGATCCGTTGTCGATGGGCTGTCCAAGGTCATAGCACATGTAGTCGAGGAGACAAAGCCCGATCGCATCTTCGTCGCCACGACCGGCGGGCTCCCTGCCGCCAACGATGTCATCGAAGAGCTGGTGCGTCTGCATGCGGTTGGCCGTGCTCAGGTCACGTCACTCGAAGTTCCCGATGGCGCCTTTGCCGCCCACAACGATCGCGCGGTTGAGGAGAAGTTTCACCCGGCAGCGGGCTGCCGGGCGCGTTGGCACGCGCTGTCTCTCATCGAGAAGGGCAACCTGCTCGGTGCCTGGGGAGCGGTCAGCCATCTTGAGAATGAACCTGGTCAGATTTGGACTCAGGTTGTCAAGTGGCTCGCGCAGTTCGCGTCGTCACTGCCATTTGATCCGCCACTGCCAACAGACTGCAATCTGGACGTGCTGAGTCACCAGCGCATGGCAGTGCGCGCGGCGCTTCGTGTCGAGCTGGCGCTCCGCGCCGGAGACATCCCGAGGGCAGTCCACGGCACCGTGGCATTTTTCGAAGCGGCGCTGTGGGACAAACTTGGTGAACGCATCGAGCGCTCCTCGGATCCGAAAAAACGCCGCTTCTTCCAGGTCAAGAGCGGTGATACGCCGACGGGAGACAAGCTCCTTCGTAAAGATGACGGCTCCGACGAAGATCGGAAGCGCCCGTTCGAGTTGAAAGAGACCGTGGACGGCGTCGATTGGTACTGGGTGTACGACAGCGATGGTGGTCCGGCGGCGCGCTTGGCCAAGTACTTCCTGCAATGCGATGCGCTGATGAAGTTCGACAAAGCACTCGGGAGCACCATTCGCGAACTCCGCAACGACATCGCGCACAACGAACCGACGCCTGACCTCATGAACGAAGCACGGACTCGCATGCAGAATGCGCAGCTCTGGTCGAACACCGACACGTTTTTGAGCCAGCCGCTGGTGAAAGACGTTCTGGTAGAACTTGGAGAGCAGCATCCGGATCAGATCTGTGTCAATCTTGTCTCAACAGTTCGGGCGCGCCTACGAGCCGTTGATTGAGCCCTGTACCTGCGGGTGCGAGTAAGCATCCCTCAAGCCGCCGGGGTGCCAGCCCGGCGGCTCACCGATGGTTCAACCAAATCGTCAAAGAGCGGTTCGCGGACGCAGGGAGGCGGATGCGGTAACCCCCAGCAAGTCGGTCGGCTGACCAGCGCCTACTCCGCAGCAAGTCCTTTGATGGACCGAAGTAACGACATCGGCCAGTCGCGGAGGCTGGCCCGAAAAAGTTCAATAGCCGTCCTGTCACCCCGACTATTCTCGATTTCGAGCCCTTCGGCGAGAACGTCGAAGGGCTTTCTCATTGTGGCGTCTAGGTTTACGTCACTCAAAGTACGGTTCAAACAGACCACGTCGAGGATCTCGCGACGAACGCGATTGTTTGAGCCTCGCCAGATTTCCGCGGCAACCCGCGTCCAGTCGAAGATCGCCATGGCCGCTTCCGTACGAGCCGGGGCCACCCGCAGTTATCAACTCCGCTCGACAAGCCTGGCGCCCTCACATTGTTCGAAGCGACGCCGGCCGATCATCTCCCCCTGGCCAAGCACTTGACGGCGGAGAATTCGACGTCTGCGCGCGACACATGCCACTGATCAGTCCAAGCAGCAATGTAGCAACGAACCAAGTGCGTCGGTGGCACAACTCATTTTCTCCCGTGGCAGAACGAAAAGGATCACGGGGTGGAGGCCCCAAGGTTCAATTTCAGCACTCACGCCGTCCGCCGCTCCCGTGCATCCGCTGGTTCGCACTTCGGCGGTCACGCGACCGCGCGGGGTATTTTAGCAGATGAGGTGGCGATGGCGGAATCAGCTCGGTAGCGTTCGTGTACCCCCCACAGCCGACTCGCCCCACGAGACACACTCGCCCGCCCTGGCGCAACATGCACGCCCAGCGGGGAAGTGAAACTAGGCAACGACACCGCTGATGAACACTCAGGGACGCTAATGAGCCTGCAGGGATCGAACGTCGTGATCACGGCGGGCCTTCCCAACCACCCACCGGCGACCAGTCGGTAGTTCCTTCCGGCAACATGGCCGACCGATTTTCCCCATCAGTGTCCATCAGCGCTTATTCGCGGTTCCCCACCGAGGTCAACCACCTCCAGGAAGTCTGCCACGACAGACTGGGCCGAACGTGGGACAAGCCACCAACATGCCAAAGAATCGAGGGACGAACGAATGGGCATCACTGGTCGGCCGAAAGTGATGCCTCCATCAGATTCCGCATGGTTCGTCCGCGTGACTAGGGATTGGCTTCAAATCCCAGCCATAGTCTAACAGCACGCTCGACGCCGGTCATCGGATCATCCGGTAGAGTGCCAAGACGCCGAACAAGTTTCACGGTCGGAATCGTGATGATGTTCTGTGCATCAAACGCGCCTGACTTGAGAAACCGAACGTTTGACCGCACCTCGAATCGTGACTCCCGTGTGCTGGTTGTATGCGGAACCATTGTCGTCAACACGCGATCGTTTTCATCGTCGGCAGGGACGCTCAGCACCAAGCACGGACGAACCTTCGCGACCATGCCAAGATCAACCAACCACACGTCACCTCGAGTCGGCGTCGTCGCCATTGGATTCCTCGGCATCTAGCGTCTGGAACAGTTCATCAGCAATGGCAACTAATTGGTCGTCTGATACGATCGTATCAGGCAGTTCGCCGCTACGCCGCAGCATCGCAATCAGCAATTCGTGTTGTTCTCTCGCCGACAGCGATTCGAATGCTGTGAGCAGTCGTGAGGCAGTATCAGTCATCGTTGGTTTCCGTGAACGGGATCAAGCTCAATTCTAGTCGGACGAACGACTAATTCTACCGTTCTTGGAAGCCGCCGGGAAAATCCGATATCCGCGCGGTTCTACGGCCAGTCGGACCGGATAAGCCCGGCATGGCGGAATCATCTTATCGTTCCAACTGCCCAACCGCAAACAAATTCCACCTTTCCAATCCGTTTGCGGGCAGCGTCTTATCCGCTCGGCCGTAAACCGCCACGGAACCACCGTCGCCATGGGTCTTGAACTTCTCCGAGTACGTGGCCAGTTCGCTGATCATGCTCCGAGTCGAGTTTTTCGCGAAATTCTCCTCGGCGACCGCTGCAAATCGAGGTCTGTTTCAGTTCTACATCGTCGAAGTACCGACTGATCAGCTTGGATACCCCGTGGCGAACGAACTCTCGTTTCGCCCCAGGTCCATGCTTCGCCAGCAGTACCAACTCGCGACCGATGCATAGGGACTCCATGGTCGGGCAATTTCCAATGCTGTCGCTCGGTCAGGCAACTGCTCTAGCCCATAGCGAGAGCGAATTGCAACGCGAATGCCAAGGTCGTCCACTGGGAAGACGTCGAGCCTCCCCAGCGCGAAAATCAGGAACATTTGCGCCGTCCAGCGGCCAATCCCCTTGACCTGAATTAAATGCTCGATGATTTCCTCATCGGACATGCGCCCGATTGTGCGCAGCCGCAACGTACCATCGTTGACCCTGGAGGCAAGGTCTCGAATGTAGGTCGACTTCTGCGGCGACAGTCCGACGGACCGTAGCTGATCTGCACTCAACTCCAGCAACGCCTCCGGTGTCACCCTGGCCGGCGCAATCGACTCTTCAAGGCGACGCCGAATCGACCGAGCGGCACCGACGGAAATCTGTTGCGAGATGATGGATCGGACGAGCATCCAGAATCGGTCCCGCTCGGTCTTGAGCGTAAACGGACCGACCGCCTCTGTAATCTCCCTCATCACGGGATCGCACGCTTGAAGATGGCTGCGAGCAATTTGCCTCATTTCCGCTGTGATTGGCACGGTCACCGCTCCAAAGAATCATAGAGAACTCACAATGGGCCACGTCTTTATCTTGCATCAACATCAGCCCCCTCCGATCTGCTGTCCTGTTGGTCCGCTGATGGGCAGCGTCAGCCGGTTCGCCGCCACCGCCCCCGAGGGGATCACCCGGCTCCCCGTCTGCCGGGCCAGCGCGTCAGCGATCTCGTCCAGGTCGGGGCCGAGCGGGATGCCCAGCCGCTTGTTCATTTGGGGATAATGGTAAAGGCCGCGCCCGAGCCGCAGGATGTCGCCGCTCTTGACCAGCCGGGAAAGCGATTGGTCGGCAGCATCGCGGCTGCCCAGGTCACGAAAGTCCTTCGGGATGAAGACCTTCCCCCGGCCTTGGCTACGAATCCGGTCGAGAACGGCGTTCTGTATCGTAATCATTGCTTG
>JBJHBB010000004.1:0-13066 GCA_050485265.1 Rhodothermales bacterium
CCGCGGGACGTGGATGGGCGTCGCGACGGACGGCCGCTGGGCCGCGATCACCAATATTCGCGACCCGAAGTGGATGGGCGCCCGCTTCGAACGATCCCGCGGACATCTCGTCTCCGACTTTTTGTGCGGGTCGACAAGCCCGGACCAGTACGCTCGCGAGGTACACGATCGGCGGGAAGAGTTTCCCGGATTCAACTTACTGCTGGGTGATTTGAACACCTTGTGTTTCGTCTCACGAGAGAACGACGGCATTCGAGAGTTGCCGCCGGGACACTATGGACTCTCAAACGGTGACCTCGACGATCCCTGGCCGAAAGTGGCCCGGGGAGGTAGGGCCTTCCGCAGATGGACGAGGGGTCCGTTGGACGGCACCGAGGGACTGATGCTGCTACATGATCGGCACCAGGCGCCAGACGAATTGCTTCCTGATACCGGCGTAGGAATGGATATGGAGCGTCTCCTGTCCCCACTCTTCATCGTCGGCGACGGCTACGGCACCAGGGCGTCCACCGTGTTGATCGTTCGTGAGGAAGATTCCTCTGTCATTACAGAGCGGTCGTTCGCAGCGCACGGTACGCCTGATGGCGCTTCGCGGATCGAGTTCCACATTCGCCCACGCGCCGAGCGAGAGGTTCATCAAGTTTAGGCATGGCTAATCGGTGAGTTCGTCTTAGCTTCGGTAGCTCACACCGGGAGCCGTAGCTATGATTCCACAGTGGTTCATCGATCTCGACCCGATCACGCAGGCCGCGCTTGCGGGCGGGCTCACCTGGGTCACGACCGCCATCGGGGCCGCGGTGGTGGTCTTTACACGCACGGTATCGAGAAAGCTTCTCGACACAATGCTGGGCTTCGCAGCCGGCGTGATGATCGCAGCCAGCGTGTGGTCGCTACTCATCCCGGCTATAGAGTTCACCGATGCGGCAGGAGGCATTGGGCTGGTGCCGGCCGTGATCGGTTTCGCGCTCGGCGGACTGTGCATTCGTCTGGCAGATGCTTTCCTGCCTCATCTACATCTCGGACTCAAGCGAAGTGAGGCCGAGGGTGTCCCAGTCAATTGGCGTCGCTCAACGCTGCTTGTGCTTGCCATCACCCTTCACAACGTGCCCGAGGGGCTCGCTGTGGGCGTGGCGTTCGCGGCTGTTGCGGCTGGAGGAGGGCTGGCGGATGCCACCACGCTTGGCGCGGCCGTGGCGCTAGCGATCGGCATCGCAATTCAGAATGTGCCGGAGGGGATGGCAGTCTCGATGCCACTGCGGAGCGACGGTATGGGCAAGTTTCGCGCGTGGTTCTACGGTCAAGCTTCGGCGGTCGTCGAGCCGATTGCGGCAATCATCGGAGCGATCGCCGTGCTGGCCATGCAGCCGATACTCCCATATGCGCTGGCGTTCGCTGCCGGCGCGATGATGTTCGTGGTCATCGAAGAGCTGATCCCTGAGTCTCAGCATCACGGGAATGCAGACCTTGCGACGCTGGGGGCGCTGTCCGGCTTCCTGGTGATGATGTCGCTCGACGTCGCGCTTGGCTAGCGGCGCTTCGTGCGTCGGGTGGGCTCCGCCGTAAGCGGATCCTCAGGCCAGTGGTGCTTCGGATAGCGGCCGCGCATATCGCGACGCACGTCGAAGTAGCTGCTGCGCCAGAAGTTCGCCAGATCCTGGGTGATTTGCACGGGCCGATGGGCGGGCGAGAGGAGGTGCATCGTAACGGGCACCGTACCGCCGCCGATTCGAGGCGTGTGCATCATCCCGAAGACCTCCTGCAGGCGAACTGGGAGGGCGGGCGCCAAGGGATCACTGTAATCGATCTGGATGCTGGATCCGCTCGGGACGGCGAGTCGGTCGGGTGCCAGCTCATCCAAGTCGTTGCGCGCCCTCCAATCGAGGCGGTCGAGTAATAGCCTGCCCATGTCGAGGCGTCGTAGATCGTCGATCCGTCGCATGCCTGTGAGATGGGGAAGTAGCCAGGACTCGGCCGACGACAGCAGTGCTTCGTCGGAAACGTCGGGATAGCGCTCAGGGAACTGGAGATGCAGAAACGCTAGACGCTGCCTAAGGCGCAAGGGCTGATCGTCCCACGGAAGACACGCCAGT
Organism: Rhodothermales bacterium; assembly: GCA_050485265.1. GTDB lineage: Bacteria > Bacteroidota > Rhodothermia > Rhodothermales > JANQRZ01 > JBJHBB01. The sequence continues at coordinate 2,091 of JBJHBB010000004.1, forward strand.
CCAAGCCGGTGCACTCCTTCCAGGAGGGCCGCCGCCACTGAAGCCGGCGACGGATCGCTCAGAGGGCGCCGTCGGAGCACGATCGCTCCGACTTTTTCGACCTCTTCTGCCTGGACAATCCCCGTCGCAGGATCGAACTGCAGAAGCTGACTGGTCTCGACATCGGCTCCAACCGCCGTGCGCAGATCATCTTCGCTTATGGGTGCGGCTAGAAACGCGCGCATGACGAGACCTCGACCACCGGCGTGCGCGACCACGATGAACGGCTCGTCTGCCAAAGCATCTCCAGATTCGAGCACCACGGGGTGGCCGGACCGCATTCGAAAACGTCCGGGACTCACCCGTTGGGCGATGCGGTCGGGATAGGCTAGGGCAAGCAGATAGCCAGCAGCGCTGGCACCGCTAACTGGAGGATCGGCTCGAAGTCGATCGCGGATTCGAGCGGCCTCTTGACGCACCCGCCGGAGGCGGGCCTGATCGACGGTGAAATTGACCGCGTATGGCTTGCGACCGCCCAGGGCGTCGATCCGAAGGCCAATATCGGACGGCGCCGGTAGCCGTCCGGACTGGCGGAAAAAGTCGCGCTCCTGGAGGATTGCGGCAAGCTCCGCAGCTGCGCCGCCCAAATTCTCTCGCATGGCAGTGACGGCCATGTGCCCCAGACGCGGGTGAAGGCCGGTCGTCAGCAACTCCCGACCGTGTGCGGTGACCCGCAAGTCGTCGTCAAGCGCCCCCAGAAGTCGTAGAAGCTGTCTTGACTCCATCAGGGCCTCGCGGGGCGGTGGGTCGAGCCAAGCAAGCTGTGCTGCATCGGCGACGCCCCACGCAGCGAGCTCGAGGGCCAGTGGCGCGAGGTCGGCCTGCTGGATTTCGGGGATCGAGTGAGGCGCCAGGTGGTCGTCCTCGAAGCGCGTCCAGAGACGGATGCACACGCCGGGTCTGGTGCGTCCGGCCCGCCCTCTGCGCTGATCGGCCGAATCTCGAGCGATCCGGATGGTCTCGAGCCGCTCCATCCCTCTGCCGGGATCGAAGCGAGGCCGGCGCGCAAGTCCTGCATCCACAACCACCCGGACGCCTTCGATCGTCAGGCTTGACTCGGCGATGTCCGTCGACAGCACGACCTTCCTGCGATTCTCGATCGCAGGTGCGATAGCCGCATCCTGCTCTCCTGCACTGGCGGCGCCGAACAGGCTGTGTAAATCCGCATTATGCGGGAGTTCACCAAGTTGTTCGGCCGTCCTGCGAATCTCGGCCACGCCCGGAAGAAAGACGAGCATGTCTCCCTCGGTGGTGTGGAGCGCGTCTCGCACGGCGCGAGCGCAAACGGTCGCCAGGTCCTCATCGGAGGTGTGGTCCAGGTAGCGCGTCTCGACCGGGAAGGCTCGTCCGTGACTTTGAACGACTGGTGCGTCGCCGAGCAGCTCGGCCACACGACCTGAATCCAGCGTAGCCGACATTACTAGGATGCGAAGCTCGGGCCGGAGCGATGACTGGACGTCCAGAGCGAGCGCCAGACCTAGATCCGAGGCCAGATTGCGTTCGTGGAACTCGTCGAAGATGAGTGCGCTCACTCCTGAGAGCTCGGGATCAGCCTGAATCAGACGGGTCAGCGTGCCCTCGGTGACAACCTCGATGCGCGTCGCATCCGACACCCGCGAGTCCAGTCGCATGCGATAGCCGACAGTCGCTCCCACTCGCTCTCCCAGTGTGGACGCCATCCGCCGGGCGGCTGCTCGCGTCGCGAGGCGTCGAGGTTCGAGCATCACGATCCGCCCATCCCCGACCCACCGCTCGTTCATCAGCGCGATCGGCACGCGCGTCGTCTTTCCGGCGCCCGGCGGCGCCTCCAGCACGACCCGAGGATGCGCCGACAGCGCCTCGCGCAATTCTTCCAGTACGGATTCGATCGGGAGCATCGCCGGGTGTGGGGAGGGGCCCTACGTTACGAGCCGGGATGGGCCCGCGCTCTCCGTCGCGGGGCCACAGCGACCCGATGAGATGCGGCGACGGATTTTGGATCGACGCAACCTCCCCCCGATGTTCTCGATCGACCTCGCCCAGCGGCTCAGCCGTCCGGGGCCACGCTACACGAGCTACCCGACCGCTGCGCAGTTCACGCCGACGTTCGGCTCGGTGGCGCATGCCGATGCGCTTAAGCGGGTCGCCGATGAGGGATCCCCGCTCTCGCTCTACGTCCACATTCCGTTCTGCCAGTCGCTCTGTCACTATTGCGCCTGCCACATGCAGGTGACCGGAAGCGCAGCCAGAATCCAGCGGTACCTGGACAATCTTCTGGAGGAGATCGCTCTGGTGGGACGACTTCTGGCCGGAGCCGGGGAGGTCGTCCAGATTCACTGGGGAGGAGGAACGCCGAACTCCTTAAACCCACTACAGATCGAGACGCTTGGCGCTGCGATCCGAAATACGTTTAAGATCACCGCGGATGCGGAAGCAAGCATCGAGTGCGACCCGCGAACGCTCGTCGACGGCCACCTCGCGTCTGCCTATCGGTCTGGCTTTCGCCGAGTCAGCCTCGGGGTTCAGACGTTCGATCCGATGGTTCAAGAAGCGATCGGGCGTGAACAGCCTTTCGAACGTGTCGCCTGGGCGGTCGAAGCAGCGCGCACGGTCGGATTCACAGGGATCAACTTTGATCTGCTTTACGGTCTGCCGCACCAGTCGTCGGCCTCCATCGGGGACACGGTCGAGCGGACGATCTCCCTGAGGCCAGATCGGATCGCGCTCTTCGGCTACGCGCACGTCCCATGGATGAAGAGGCATCAGCGACTGATCGACGTGGCGGCATTGCCGAACGCTGAGCAGCGTCTGCGCCACTATGCTGCCGCGTACGACGCGCTGGTCGCGGCCGGTTACGTCCCCATAGGGATCGACCACTTTGCACTGGAGGACGACCCGCTTGCCACGGCACAGCGCGATGGCACCATGCATCGCAACTTCCAAGGATACACCACTCGGGCCGGCACGGCCGTCGTGGGTCTCGGTGCCTCGTCTATTAGCTCGTTCGGGCGCGCGTTTGCGCAGAATGAGAAGAGCCTCAAGAAGTACTACGAGGCTATTGACCGGGGAGTGCTTGCGACCGAACGTGGGCTGACGATTTCAGATGATGACATCGTTCGCGCGGACATCATCGAGCGGCTGATGTGCGGAAGGCCCGTTGTCAAGGCCGAGGTCGAAGCCAGGACGATGCAGCCGTTCGACGAGCAGTTCGCGGACGCACTCCACGAGCTGAAGGAAATCCATGATCTGGGCGTCGTGCATCTCGGCGAGGTAGCGCTCTGGGTAACGGCAGAGGGACGGCCCTTCGCCCGCAACGTCGCGATGGCATTCGATGCACACCGCGATACGTCCTCGCTCGACACCCCACGATACTCCCAGACGGTCTAGGCGCTACGGCTGCACCTGCGGTTCAGTGGCCATCAACACGCGGAGACCTGCGGCACGTGCTGCGCTGGCAACCTGCGCAAACTGACCCACGGTCGCATCTCTGTCGGCTCTCAGGAGAACCGCCTCCCGTCCAGGCGCAGCGCCGAGGATAGCGGCCTCCAGATCGGTCAGGGCTGTCTCCGTGCCGTCGACGTACGCGACGCCCTCGGCTGTAAGGGTCACGGCAACGTTGCGCTCCTCAGGAGGTGCTGCCGCGGCCACCTCGGGAAGCGTCACCCTGATCCCGTGATAGGCCACGAAGCTCGACGTGAGCAGGAAGAAGATCAGCAGCAAGAGCACGATGTCGGTCATCCCGGCGAGCGAGAACGCCGACAAGGGCTTGCGGCCGGTTGAGAAGTCGAGTGGCATCGGTTCAGACGTTCGCGCGGCGACGCTCGCGCTGCTCGGCGGGCGACTGCAGGAGGTCGATGAACTCGGTGGCGGCGCGCTCCATGCCGTTGACCGCACGAGCGATGCGGTTCAGCAGGAAGTTGTATGCGAAGAGGGCGATGATGCCCACCGCAAGACCGAACGCGGTCGTCACCAATGCTTCCCAGATGCCCGAGGCCAGCGCGGCGGGGTTGGCCGCGCCTTCGAGGACCTGCACCTGCTGGAAGGCCCTGATCATCCCGATCACCGTTCCCAGAAAACCGAGCATGGGTGCGATCGCGGCGATTGAAGCTAGCAGGTCGGTGCGCTTCTCGAGGTCGTACGTCTCATGGCGCCCAGCGGCCTGCACGGCGTCCTGGATTTCCCCGATCGGCCGCCCGAGGCGTTCCAGGCCGCGTTGCAAAATCCGCGCGATCGGCGTGTCGTGAGCACGGCAGAATCCGACGGCCCCGGAGATGTCGCCGCTGCGAACGTATCCGCTCACCTGTTGCATGAAGTGCTGAGGGTCCATCCGTGCTCGCTTCAGCACGAGCAGGCGCTCCACGAACAGGTACACCGCCAGCACGGAAAGCAGCGCGATGGGAAGCATCACCCAGCCTCCGCGCATCAGAATGTCGAGCATCGAAAGAGGCTCGGCGGCAGGCGCGGGGGCTGCAACCAGGGTGTCGGCGGCGACCGCCTGCAGAAGGATCGTGATCATGCGGGGTGAGCGGGAGAGTGCGGCTAGAGCCGATGGATCCAGATGTCTGGGGGAACGTCGTTCGGAAGATCGTCACGATGCGCCTCGGCTTCCTCAGGTGAGGAGAACTGGCCAAGGAAGATGCGATATACCTGCATGCCGCGTACCGTGGCCGCCTGGACGGCTACGCGATATCCGGCGATGCGGTAGCGTTCAGCGCGTTGGTTGGCCACATCCTGTGAGGTGTCCGACAGGGCGAACGTCACGCCGCCTTCGGCGGGGTCGACGGGCCCGGAACCAAACAGGGGACCGTCTCGAGGGACCTGTGCAGGTGCTGGTTCGGGCGTCGGATCCGGGTCGGGCTCGTCGATCGGCGCGGGCTCTTGCTCGACGGGACGCTCCTCAACGGGCGGCGACGTCTCCACGGGCGGGTCATCGGCGGCGATGTACTGGTCGCTCGAGAGCTGCGTAACGAGCCAGAACGCGGCTACACCGACTGCGATGATCAGGAGGGCCGCAAGCCACCAACCGAACCGCCGTTTCTTTCCGTCACCGGAGTCGTGACGAACGTCCTTCGTGGCAGCAAATCCAGGAGCCGCAGCCACTGCAAGGTCCTCCGAGAGCTCATCATCCGGCGGTGGCTGTGGACCAGCGGGCGCCATCTTATCGGGCTCCAGCGCGTCCGATTCCGTCTGATCCGACTCCGGAGGGTCGTGGTCTGCATCAAAGGAATCCGAAGGCTCGACGACCGCGAAATCGGCCTCCTCGATGATTTCGGGCGGTGGCGGGCCCAGTGGGTGTTCCCCATCGTCGGACTCGTCGCCCTCCATCCAGACGCCGTCGATCAGGTCATCGAGTTCCTCGTCCGAGAGCTCGTCGGCGATTTCGCCGCGCTCTGTCGTGTCGGGAGGGGGTAGGGGGATGTCGGCGACCGGCTCGTCCTCCTGCTCGTCCTCATCTACCCCCTGCTCTAGCGGCTCCTCGTCGAACTCACGCACCGACTCGTCCGTCCAGGCGTCAGCCTCGGCGTCCTCGATGGGTTTGGGCTCAACCTGGAATTCCGGCTGATAATCAATGGGAATAGCAGCGTCGGAGTCGACCTCTGAGCTGCTGTCCTCCTGCGGAAGCGGCCCGGCCTGACTGTCCTTCGACGGTGCGCGAACGGCGGCCAGCCCTGCATACCGATGGTTCACCGCTAGCTCGAGGCCTTCGCTGGGTTGGAAGACGATGGCCGAGTGTTGAAGATTGAAGACGCCTACTCCTGGAAGGCGCGCCTCGCCACCCGTGGCCAGATTGTGGCGGAACTGAGCGAGGGCGGCCTCCAGGGCTTGCTCGGCCTCCTCGCTCGTCACTCCCAGAACGGATGCGACCTGTGCGACCAACTCAGCGTTCATGGTCTCACGGCTCCGAGGTGAAGGCGATCACGTCGCGGGGAGGGAGCAGGATGGGTTCACCTTCATCATCCGTGAACTGCTGGCTCCTCTGGTGGACGACGCTGAGTTTGCCGACTCCCGGTAAAACCGCCTCGTTGCCGTCGACTAGGCGCGTCCGTACGACTTCCCCGAGGGCTTCTAGCGTTTCGTCTGGGGAGGGGCTAGGCATCGGGTCGTTCCGTTGGGCGGAGGATACGATCGGCGATGTTGCGATTCACCAGCCGGCGCGGACGCCGGCCGTGATCGTTGCTGGCGGATGCGGAAAGCCGGGCCACTGCTCGGCCCGACCCGCGAGCCGGTCGGCACGTACGAGCAGGCCGAATCGTCCGGCCAGTCGATAATGAGCTTCGACGGACAGGTCCGCCCATGCTGGCGCGTCCACGTCCTCCGATTCGGTCGGCCGCGTGCCCTCGGCGCGCAAAGAAGCCTGGAGCAGACCGCGTCCCAACGCAAAAGGTGCCGCCACAGAGACGCGACCAGCGAGGGGAGCCACATACGGGATGTCGCGATCCTGATCGGTCAGCCGAGCAATCCGGTACTCGACACCGGCCGAAATGCTGATGTCGCCCGGTGCGTATCCGGTCAGATTTGCGCCCACGCGGTAGGTTGACGCTGCGTCATAGCGAGCGAGGTATAGTAGAGGTGTTTCGAGACCGATTCCCAGGCCGCCGCGCTCGAAGTAAAGCTGGTTCGGGCTGAGGCGCGCGCCTCCGAATGCGTCAAATCGGATGACCTGCGTTTGCACTTCGACTCCGAACACGGCGTCCAGCAGGTGTACGTCGGGTGCGACAGCAGGGGAGATCTGGGCGTAAGGGTTCGTGCGGTAGATGTCGATCTGAGAGCGCGGCTCTGCGCTCGGCTCGGTTCGAGCGAAGAACTGCGTAGCCGCGCCGATCGACATCCGAAAGTCGGCGACAGGGCCTACGGTGAGGCCTCCCCAGTCTCCTTCTGGAGGATTGAGGAAGGTCCACATTCGCGCGCGGTTCGATTCGCTCGGATTGAAGCCCACCACGCCAACGCCGACCGACAACTCACCGATATCGAGCTCGAGGTTGTAGCTGGTGCCGCTCTCGTACGTGAGCACTGAAGCGTTGAGCCAGTCAATTTCGAAACCAAACGGAGCAATCGTTCCGGGCGCGAGGTCGGCTTGCAACGAGACGGTAGACACTCTCCCGTGAACCTGCAGCACACCCTGGGTGATCGAACCGCCACCGAAGAACATCGATTCGTCCTGGCGCTCGAGGACAAATGACGCGTCCGCTGAGCCCAGCGGGTCTGCTGCTGCCGACGTCTGAAACCCCGCCTCCAGGGTGAATTGCGGCTGCATCTCGGCTCCTCGAACAGACGCAGTGACTCCGAGGGCGCGTAGCTGCCGCTGGTCCTGGTCCGGATTCTCTCGGGCGCCAAGAAGTGCGTACTCGTGGTAGCGGCCGTGGCCCGAAACGTTGACCTGAAGCGCATCGCCGGTGGTGAAGCTCACTTTGCCGGCAAGATTGTCCGAATCCGAAGTGTAGTCCGGGGATGGCTGCGTCGCTCCCGGTGCCGTGAATGGATCGAATCCGGTGTAGCCGTTGTAGCCGACATCTACGCCGAGCCCTCCTGCGTTGACGGTGAGGCGGCCGATGCGTGCATAGTGGCGCCCCACAAGGAGGTCTATTTGTCCGGTTCGTGGCTCCGCGCGCATCAATGAGGGCGCTGGTCCGGGCGCAAGTCCTCTGTCTGGAAGCTGGTCGAGGTCCTGGCCATAGGGTGCCACGTGAGCCCGCCTGTCCGCGGGCACCACATACGTCCGCGGCGGAGGAGCGAACCCGCGAAGTGGCTGCCGCTGTAGATCCGGGAGGGAGACCTGCAGCTCGCCGCGAATCTCAAACTCTCGCGGCGTGAGGTCTGGCAATTGGTCCTCTTGCTGCGCGGCGACCACGGCAGGCAGGAGCAAGAGGAAGACGGCTAGGGAGGTGCGCATCATCAAGATCCTCGTTCACGGCGTGCGACCGCTGCGGCAGGCGTATCTCCGTAGGCACGGACGACGCGGTCAAAAGTCTCCTCGGCTCGGCCCGTCTGTCCAAGCTGAGCAAATGCGCGGGCGCGAGCCAGCAAAACCTCAGCTACTCGTTCAGGGTGACCAGCAAAGCGCTCCTCGACATTGAGCCTGTCGGTGAAGGAGATCACACCCTGAGCGTCTCTTCGCGCCAGGAGCATGGCGCCAAGCCGAGAAGCAGCCTCGGCGCCCTGCGTCCCGTCATCATCCCTGGCGACTTGCTCGAAAAGCGGGCTGGCGCGCTCGTATCTCCCCGTGGCCTCATAAACATCTGCCAGCCGGAGGCGCGCCCGCAGCCCGATGCTGCGCGACGGCGGGTCGTCGACGACGGCTGCGAGGATGGGTTCGGCCTCGGATAAGCGCCCAAGGCCGACAAGCGCTGTCGCCTCGCCAAGCCGGGCCTCGGCGCCCTCGGTTAAGGAGTCGGCGTCGCCGGCCGCTCGGCGGAACAGCGGGAGTGCTTCATCGAAGCGCTGCTGCCGGAGATAGATCTGTCCGAGGCGTCGTGCAGACTCGCCTGCGAGTGGCGAAGCCCCATGCTCGCTCAGAAGCTGGCGGAAGTACCGCTCGGCGTTCGCGTGATCGCCGAGGTCTGAGTAAGACCGAGCTAGGTACAGGAGAGAGGGGGGGATGAGATCCTGGTCGCGCGACCGCGCCACCAGAGACTGAAAGTCTTCGATGGCCCCTTGAAGGTCTCCACGCTGATAGCGTCCCTCAGCCTGACGGAAGCGTAGCTCGTCTACCGCACCTGCCTCCGGATTACGTGCGGCGTACTGCTCCACGACACGAGCGACCTCATCCTCACGCCCAAGTGCCCCGAGAGTTAGCTCGATCGCAGAGAGGGCGTCCGGCACGAGCGGGCTTCGCGGAAACCGCTCCAGAACGGCGCGATAGGCCGCTACGGCCTCATTCAGCCTACCCTGGTTGTATCGGGCATCCCCGATCGCAAACTGGGCGCGGGCCGCAACCGGAGCCGACGGGTACTGCTGGATCACCTCTTGAAAGATTTCAATGGCCCGGTCATAGTTGCCTTGCTGAAATCGGATGTCCCCGATAGCGTAGCGGGCCTGAGGGCGAAGAGGCGACTGAGGAAAGTCGGTGATGAGCCGGCTGTACGCTTCGATCGCCTCCTCGGCGCGACCAGCGTTACCGCGGGATTGACCGATCTGGAAGCGGGCGTAATCAGCCCCGGCCCCCTGGACTCGCGAATACGCCTGCGCCGCAGCGTCCCAGCGGCGCAACGCGAAGTAGCTGTCTGCAAGTCGGAGCCGTGCGTCCGCCGTGTAGGGGACTATCTCCGTGTCGGCGCGGTAAGCCGCCAGGAATCGCTCGAAGGCTTCGGCGGCCCGGGCATAGTCACCCCGCTTGAAGTGGGTCCATGCAAGCGCGTAACGAGCGGCGTCACGCTGACGATGCTCTGGGAAGTTGGTCAGGAATGTGTTGAATCGTTCGAGTGCCTGATCGAACGCTGGACTATGTCCCGCCTGCCCGCGCTGGAAGGCGGCTTCAGCCGCCCAGAAAAGCGCCTCTCCGGCGCGCTGGCCACGGCGATCGCGCTCGTAGACCTCCATGAGGACGCGCTCTGCCGTGGCGAAGTCGCCGTCCTGAGCGGCCAGATATCCCCGTTGGAACTCAACCTCCCCTGACAACTCCGGCGACGAAGCACCAAGACCTTGCGCTCGGGCCGAAGCGGCCTCTGCCCGGCGGAAGTCGCCCAGCGCTGCATATGTCTCGCCGAGCATCCGCGCGGCCTCACCGGCGTGCGGGCTGGTTGGATACCGGTCGAGTAGACTCTCGAAAGCTTCCGCTCCGCGGTCCCATTCGCGGGTTACGTATAGCACCATTCCCTTTTCGAACAGCGCGACATCGGCATACGGGCCGTCCGGAAGTGTTCGCGTCGCACTGGCGAGTCTTTCAGCGGCGTCCTGCAACCTACCCGAGTGGCGGAGCGCCAGACCTGCGTAATAGGAGGCCTCGGCCGTCAGGCGGTCGTTTCCACCTCGTTCCGGCGATGCCTCTGCAGCTCGAATCAGTTCCGAAGCGGCGGTGCTCCAATCCTGCCGACCCATCGCGGCGCGACCGCGGGCATAAGCCGCCTGCGCAGCGTAGGAGCCGTCGCTATCGACCAGGCTCAGGCGCTCGATAGCCGCCTCATTGTTGCCGAGCCTCAGGAGTGCTTCGCCCGCTAGGAAGTTGCCTCGATCACGGAGTGCCTGGCGTTCGCCGGCAGCGGTCGGTCCGAGCGGCAGGCCCCCTTCCTGGTCGCCCTCGGGCACCTCAGCAAGTCGGCGATCCACTTCCGGGACCACGCGCGTGAACTGACCGCTTCGGAGCAAGGCTTCCGCCAGGGCCAGGCCTACGCGCCGATCCTCCGGGGTCCGGCGGTATCTGGTTGAGAGGCGCGTGAAGGCTTCAGCGGCCTCGGCATAATTGCCGCGGTTCATCTCGGCGTAACCGATAGAGTAGAGGGCTCGCGGCGCGCTGTCGGTCCTGGGGTACTCGTCGGCGATGCGGCCAAGATCAACGACGGCGGCATCTACCTGGCCAAGTCGCAGCCCCGCCTCGCCCATGATCAATAGGGCTCGGGCGGCGTCCTCCGGTGGTTGCGACTCACCAAGCGCTGTGTTGAGCGAGGAGATGGCCTGCTCGTAGTCGCCGCGCGCGAAGTAAAACTCCCCCAGGGACAGTCGAGCACGCGGCGCCAGGGGGTGGAGCGGATAACGCCTCCCGAACGAAGCCAGCAATCGCGCTGCCCTGGCCTGTCGCCCGGCGGCCAACTCAGCCTGACCGCCGTAGAACAGTGCATCGGGGACTCGGGCGTGTCGCGGGTGGCGATCGCGGAATTCCTCAAATGCCGATGCGGCCTCGCCGTAAAGACCGGCGTCGAACAATGCGTATGCCTCCGCATCGGCAGCGACGGGTCCAGCGACTTCGACACCGAGCAGTACGTCTGGAACGACAGCGCGATCGCGCGCTCGACGTGATGACGCTC
>JBJHBB010000004.1:13076-17553 GCA_050485265.1 Rhodothermales bacterium
GGCCCGCAAGGCCAATCAAGACGTAGGTGAAACCGAGAGCGACGAGCGGGCGGAACGCTTGATTCAGGCGCATCTAGCGGCGGACAATGGCGGCGGCGGGAAGATAATCGCCGTCGCCTGATAAGGCAGGGTGAAGTCAAGCCCACAAACGTGCCCCACCACGTCAATAGCATACGTGCAGCCGAAACAATACTACAGGGTGCCCGTGTTGAATACTGCGCGCCCGATTGGGCCAATCCACTCTCCCAGCACCCTTCCATTTATTCCTGATCTCGTCATGACTGACAAGCCAGACAAGCCCACTACTCCGGCGACTTCGCCCACTTCCTCGGCGGCGAACGGGCCGGCCAAGAAGCCATCTTCGGACGCTGGATCGCGTGCCAACACCGATGCCTCTGGCACCGCCTCAAGCGGAAATGCGAGTGGATCAGCCGCACGCAATCCGGCCCCACCGCGGCCGGCGGTCAGCCGCAGCGGTGACGGCTACCCGGAGGTCGACACCCTCTCTTTCGATCCCGAGGATGGAGACTGGGTCGGGCAGACCCGGCGCTGGGTCGAGCAGAACCCAGTCCTTGCCGTTGCTGCCGCAGCCGCCGGTGGCCTTCTGTTGGGGAGGATCGTGTCGGCGCTGATCCCTGACCCCGAGCCTAAGACCTTCTCCGAGAAGGTCGAGATTCGAGCAAGAGAGCTCGCTGACCACAGCCGAGACGCCGCAGCGGACGCTGGCGAGGTTGTCTCGAAGCAACTCGCCATCGCAGCGGATGCGCTGTCCGAGGCGAGCAAGGCGGTAGCAAAGAACGCCAAGAAGGGCTACGACGATGCGAAGGACTTCGGAGCGTTCCTCGCGGAAACCGTGGGCCAGACAGTAGCTGACCGTGCGGCCAAGTGGCTCGACAAACGGTAGAGCTAGGGTCCATTTCTAAGGGCGGTTCGGCTTGCCGGGCCGCCCTTCTTGTGTCCGGCGCGTGTACTGCTATCTTCGCCGGTCGCACGTCTGCCCCGATACCTCCCGCATGAGCATTCTGGCCGTTGGAACTGTCGCATTCGACAGCATCGAGACGCCCTTTGGTAGCGCAGAGCGCATTCTGGGCGGCAGCGGCACCTACCTCGGGCTGGCTGCTAGATTGATGTCTGACCCAGTGCGCCTCGTCGGCGTGGTAGGTAGAGACTTCCCCGATTCACATGTTGAACGGTTACAGCATTTCGGCGTCGATACGGGGGGCTTGGTGAGGGATGAATCAGCCGACACCTTTTTCTGGGCCGGTCGCTACCACTACGACCTGAATACACGGGATACCCTGGCTACGCACCTGAACGTCCTGGCCACGTTCGACCCGGAGGTACCCGAGGCGTACCGCGACTCTCGCATCGTGTGCCTCGGCAACCTTGATCCGGTTGTTCAGAGGAAAGTGCTCCAACAGATGACGGCCCCCGACCTGGTCATCGCGGACACTATGAACTACTGGATCGAGCAGACGCCGGACGCCCTGCGAGAGACGCTCGAGCTGGTTGACGTTCTTGTGATCAACGATGCCGAAGCCCGTGAACTGGCGAACGAGCCGAATCTGATTCGGGCGGCGAGGGCCATCAAGGCTATGGGGCCTTCAACCCTCGTGATCAAAAAGGGTGAACACGGGGCGCTCCTCTTCCACGACGATGCGGTCTTTGTCGCGCCTGCTTATCCTCTGGAGGAGATTCACGATCCGACCGGAGCGGGGGACACCTTCCTTGGCGGATTTGCTGGGCACCTGGCCGGCACCGATCCCCATGACCCCCTCGAGATGCGTCGAGCGGTGATCATTGGCAGCGCGATCGCGTCGTTCGTGGTAGAGCGATTCGGTACCGAGCGCCTGTTCGAACTCACCTCGAACGACCTGGAGGATCGGATCATGGCCTTCTATGACCTGAGCGCCATCCCCAGCAGAGTTGGATCCTGACTGCGGTCAGGCGGCCTGGGACCGCGGACGGCTCATTTCGGCCTGGTAGCGCGCGAACAGGACAGACTGCGCGGCAAACACCCAGTCGGTAGCGACCTCCTCCCCTGACACCCCGCGAATGGCGCTCGCGATGCGATCAGCATCAGATCGGTTTAAGTGAGCTACGTCCGTCAGAGTTAAGACCCCCAGCTGGTACAGCAGCCGCTGCCGATCCTCATCGATCATGGGGATCACGGTAAGGTCATCTGCGCCTGCGGGCGGTTCGGGTGGCGCAGGGGTCGACCGTGCCGGCTCGTCGGCCTGCGCGCTCTGCCCGTCACCGGATGAGAAGTAAGGCTCCGGCATAATCGGCTCCCCAGCTGGACTCGATGACGCGAACTCCACCGTGAAACTGTCATCGAGTGGGTCGAACTCCGGACGCTCGACTTCCTCTGTGACGGGACTCGGGCAATCCTCAGTCGACGCGGCATCGAAGAATATCGAGTCGTCAACCTCCAGAACCTCCTCGTCAGTGGCCATTTGAGGGGGATCCTCATGACCTGCAAGCTGGGATGCATCGTCGGTGATCGGCTCGTCTTCCGGGTCGTCGAAGAGCGAAACGAGATCGTTGTTAGGGCGATAGGGGCGATAGGTCTCCTGCTCATCGCTCAAATCGAGATCGACGGGCTCCCAAGAGAAGTCGATCGAGTCACGGTCCTCCTCATCTACGAGTTCGATCGGGAAGTGGTCGTCATCGAAGTCGTCGTAGAGGAGAGGCATCCGCGGCGGACCTGCACCGCCAGAAGCTTCGCTTGCCTCGTCGAGCGGAGTCTTGGCAGGCGGTCGCAAAATCTGGTCGCTCTCACTGGCATCTCGGATCGGCTGATCGGGGGCCGCAGGGAGCGCAGCGATCGGTCGAGCTTTTTCTTCGAATCGAGGGGCCTCCAGCTGCGTACGCATAACGTGCTGCACGGCTTCCTCGAGTTGCGCGCGCAGCTGGTCCATTTCTGATCGTCGAGCCTCGATCTCGCTGCGCAACTGGCCTTGCAGCCCTTCGATCTGGCGAGAACGAGTCCGGAGTTCGTTGTTCAGTTGCTCGAACTGCTGCTGGATGATCGCTTGCTGCGTGTCGGCCCCGATCTGCTGCCTCTCGTAGATCTCCTCGATCCGCAGGCGGATTGCACTCAGTTCCTGGTCACGCTGCTTCAATTCCGCCTTCTCCAAGGTCGTCAGTCCAGCATCCTCCTGCCTCTTGGCGCGCAAATAGAAATAGCCTACAGCCGTACCCAGTCCGGCGGCGGTCACCACCAGGAGGATCAGCAACAACTGAGTTATGAGGGCGAGGGCGAAGGTCATGGTCACGGATGGTGTTCAGTGTCTACACTATCGGACGATTATGAGCGCGGGTAAAGCGTGAGAAACAAATTTGCTTCTTCCTGCCTCGTTGAGTGTCTTCAATGGCTTTGCTGGATGGTCAGATCTATGAGGAGTTCAGTCGGGCCGCCGACAGCAACAACGTCAACGAGCGACAAGTCAAGCCCCGCTTCAACAAACTGGGCATGGGTTCGAACCGCCAGCCGCCGTGCAGCTTCGACGGACGGTTCGGAGAGGCGAATCGTCAGTGGTACCGATTTCGAATTAAGGCGGTCAACCACGATCTGAAGATCCTGTTGCGTGTCGGCGTCCGGATATCCGCCCGCTGACCTGAGCGTAGAGACCAGCCTGTCAGCAAGATCTTCTACTGCCAGTTTCAATGGTAGTGATGCGATGGACGGTGGCAGACCGGCTTCCAGGTGAGGCAGGTCCGAGCGGAAAGAGGACTTCTGCAGATCGAACTCGACTTCGACATCGGAATCGTTGACGTGCGAGACCCAGTCGCTAGCCCAAGCTGCAGACGACTCATTCGCCGGTGACCCATCGAGGGCAAGAGCCTTAGGCAACACCACCAATTCGGTCGCGGACTGTTGGGACGGAGTGGTTGCGTCATCGAAGATTCCCGACGCATCGAGGTGCAACAGCGCGATACCACAGACAACGAGCGAGAGCATTGCCAGCGCGCCGAGACGAACTACCGCGGCGGTGCTCAACAGGGAAGAATGGGAACTGCGTGATTTCAATTGTCTGCCGAACACTTCGTGCAACTGAGATCGAGAGCGACTTGGGCTGCCTATCTCGGTATTCACAACTCCCATACCGCTTTGAGCTTCGGGTCCCGATCGGTGCCACTCTCGGAGTGTACGAATGCGCAATGCCGCCTCCTCGTGCGGTGAATCCATCTTTGCCCCAACCTCGGCTATCTTTGCGAACCAGCCCGCCGCAGCATGCCCATGCCTGAAAGGGGCCGGGTCGTCCCCGGAACCGTCCGCCTTATGAACGCCGTCTTCTATGCTCGCCACGGCGTCATGCAGGAAGAGCATCGGGTGGGCGGTCGCTACGAGGTCGACGTGTCGATGGACCTCGATTTCGCCGAGGCCGCGAAGCGCGACTCCCTGGACGACACGGTGGACTACGAGCGCGTCTACGCAGTCGTGCGGGACCTCGGCATGGGAAACGCATTCTAT
>JBJHBB010000005.1:0-16331 GCA_050485265.1 Rhodothermales bacterium
AGGCAGGGGCGTGCGAGTGCCACCTCGACGTCGCACGCCTGATCTCTGGGATCCTCGAGTGCTCGACTTGGTTCGGGTTCACCGGTCCATGGAGCTACTTCCAGAACTAGCTGTACTGCGGCCCAGCGGGGCATCTGCGGCACTAGCCGGACGAATATTCCAGAAGCGCGCCTGGGAACTTTAGCGGGCACGGCGGGCTTCGACGGGCTCAGCCCGAACGGGCTGGGCGCGGCTCTAGTGGCCGTCGAGCTCGAACAGCACGTCCTCGATTGCGGCTGCTTCCTCCTCGGTGGCGGGGTAGGGGCGGTGCTCGAGGGGGTCGACGACGGTGGGGCGGAAGTCGACGGCGATGGGCGCGCCGTCCTCGAACGTCACGATGGCGACGGCCCCCTGGAAGGCGCCGATGCCGTAGGTGCCGATGTCCTCCGTGTCGAGATCGAAGACAAAGTTGCCGAGGCTGTAGAGGATCACGCCGTCCTTGTAGCGCTCCCAGGGCTGGAGGACGTGGGGGTGGTGTCCGACGACCACGGACGCGCCGGCATCGATGGCGGCGCGGGCGAGGGTGCGCTGGGTCTGGCTGGGCTGGTGGTCGTACTCGGTGCCGCTGTGGAGCGAGACGATCACGACGTCGGCACGGTCGCGCGCATCCGACACGTCGGCCTCGATGGTCTCGACTGAGCCGTGGGCGACGCCGCCCTGATCGCCTGCGGCGAAGATCGTTTCGCCGACCGTGCTGTAGCCGAGGAAGGCGATGGAGGGGGCAACGAAGCCGGCGAAGATGAGCGGCGCGCGTGCGGCGTCCTCGGTCATACCGGCGCCGAAGGAGCGCACGCTGGCATCGCTCAGCGCGCGCAGGGTCCTCGCGAGGCCATCGATGCCGTAGTCGGTGGCGTGATTGTTGGCTAGCGAGACGGCGCTGAAGCCGGCGTCGGTCAGCGACGTGGCCAGCGCAGGGTCGGTGCGGAAGAGGTAGTACTTCGCGAGGGGTGTGCCGACGTCCGTGAAGGTGCCCTCGAGGTTGCCGACGAGCAGGTCGATGCCCTCGAAGAGCGGGAGCACGTGCTCGAATGGGTAGCCGGCGCCCTCGGAGTGCATCAGTGCCTCTACGCGCCGCGCGAGCATGAGATCGCCGACGAATCCCAGGGTGAAGGTCACGGGTGGCGGGGCGGGCATGGGTGAGGACGTGGGTGTGGGTTCCAGCTCGCTCGTGGTCGGTGTCCGCACCGTGGCGGTCGGGGCGTTCCCGCTCGTCTCCTCGACGCCGCCTGAGCCGCACGCGACGACGACGGACGCGACGAGCAGGCAGACGACGACTGGGAGGCGGCGCATCAGCTAGGTCGAGACTGACACGGGGCGCATCGCGGCTGCGGCCTCGAAGGTGGCGGCGATGGAGCGGAGGAGGTGGGGGTCATGTCGTCCTCGGTGGCGCCGTGGCGAGGAGCCAGGGACGTTCGGCGTCGGAGAGTCTGCTCCTGGTGAACTTCCGAGGTGATCCGGGCTAGGCGGCGAGCGCCTACCGATCCTTCATGCCCCGCTTCTGACGCATACTCGTCGGGAAGACGTCCCTCGACCGACATTTAGAACCGATCCGCGGCCAGCGCCCCTCGGACATTCGGGGCACCTCCGCGTCGGTCAGGCCAGACGCGGAACTCCTACAAGATCCCGAAGCCCGAGGCGAGCATGACAATCGCCGTGACAGCTGTGATAGAGATGGTTGGGATGGCACGCATCGACAGTCGCATCGCTTCGCTCTCGCTTCCGGATGCAATCTAGTTCAGAGATGTATGATTAGTCAATGACCGAATAAGAGCGGTGACGTCGGCGACAGTGGGGACGCGGGGCCCCAGTGGAATCGGCTCCCCGTGGTATCCGATTCGGAACGTCTGCACGCCGAGGGCACTCTAGACAGGGGTGCACGGCAGTACCGTTTCCCGGATCCGGAGGGCGGCATGAGCGACGCGGCGCAGCGGATCCGTGAACGCCTGTGGGCGGAGCACACCAGCGGCCGCGAACGGGTGCGGCCAATCGCGCGGGTCCTCGGGCTGCGACCGAGGGCGCGGGGCCTGGATATCGTCCCGTACCTTCCTGAGTGTGCCACTCCGATCGTGTGGACAGCTCGCCAGCTGCTCGACAGCAGCGTCCTGCTCGCCGCGGTTCGCTGGGACACGACGACGGCGGAGCCGTCTTGAGAATGCGCACATGGCGGACCGCCGGGACGACATTACTCACACTCACCTTCGGGCTCGTGGCCGCCCTCGCCTGCACGAGCGGCGAGGTTCCAACGGGGACGCCTCCGCCCCCGGCCACCAGCGAGCCAACGGCAGCTTCCGCGCTTGCGCTTCCCATTGTCTCGACCGATCCGACTCCCACCCCCAAGGTCCTACGCATTCCCGAGCCAGAATTGGAGATCACGGTCGGCTTTCGCGAGCCGAACGGGTTCATCGCGATCGACCCTGCGACCGACGAGATCCACACAATCTGGGCCGGGTCCGAACGCATGTGGGATATCGACATTTATCCGTCGCTCGCGCGCCGCGGCGATGGCATCTGGCTGAGCTGGGACGCCGGCAACCACGAGTCCGTGCGGTACAACCTCGAGGGGATCGACGTTGCAGGCGTTCCCGGTGTATTCGCCCGCGAGTCGCCGCACGGCACTGTGGTGGCGTACTGCGTGTTCGATGGCGATTGGGACACGGCCACGCTCGCGATCCGATACCCGGACCACATCGTCGAACTAGACGAGGGATGCAGCGCCGCGGTGCCGCGCGACGACGGCCGCGTGCTGTTTTTCGGGCCGTTCGTGGATGGACTTCAGTCGGTGCGGTTCTACGACCCCGCGACCGACGCGGTTGTGACAGCGATTGGCGGCGTGGGACGCCCTGGCAAAGACGGCGTCATCTATCCGACCTGGTCGCCCGCCGGGCGCTTCATCACCGACCACTCCTACATCGAGGGTGTGCCGCCGATACAGGAGTGGTGGCTGTTCGACACTGTGACGGGGGAGCAGCGCTCCATCGAGCCGTACATGACCTGGGTAGCTGATCCGCGCGGTGACAGGTTGGCCGAGCTCACTGATCACGACACCGTCCGACTCGTCGATCCCACCGGGACAACGGCTGACGTGGAACTGGTCCTCGACGGCCGCCGTCTCATCGGCGTCGAGGACCTTGGCGGCCGCGTCGGCGCGATGGTGGATGACCGGGACGGCGGCGGCTATGCGCTCTTCGACCTCGACGGAGCGCTTGTGCGGTTCCGGGAAGGCACGGGTTGGTACGCGACCGTCACCACCCAGGGGCCGGTGCTGCACCGGCTGAACGGCACGACTGGTTGCACCGGGCAGGAGTTTGTCTACCCGGATGGCGCCTCGGTCTTGGTTGAATTCCCGGTGACCTGCGCCGGCGGCGGTCGCCTGTCCCCGGACGGCCGCTTCATCGCCGTCCGTGAGGAAGGCAAGCCTGGTGGGTGGATCTGGATCCTGGATACCGAGACACACCGGCTCACCCGGTTCGACCTCGGACGGAACGACATCGGCATGGAATGGAGCGCTGACGGTAGCCGCCTGGTGATCCGCGTGGGTGGAGGGCTGTGACAGCGGAAATCCGCTGAGCAGCGCGCATGAGCCGAGCAGTGTCGGGGACCGTCGTTCGTTCGTGAAGCGCTCCGAAGCGAGGTTTCGCGCCTCCATAACCCCGAGCGTCCTCATATCACGGAAGCGGCCCTCACCATTCCCTTCGCCGTCACGATCGGGCCGCGCGGAGCCTCGGTTGTGCGACGATCAGCTCCTGCGAAGCCCGCGGGCTAGGGTTCCGAGGAGGTTGTTTGGTGAATCGCGTTCGCTCGCTGCTGAGCGGTCCTCGGGGGCGCTATCTCGTCGCGGCCGTGGCCTACCGGTGTTCCGAAGCGGTACAACCAGCGCTCCGGGAGGCTGGGTCCCGACCGCACGACGACAACGCTGTCGACGCGCTCGCCCGCGCGCTCTGGAACGTCGACCTCCAGCGAGTCGCCGAATTGTCAGTGCCTGAAGTCTTCGAAGCGCTAGCGGACTCGGTGGTGTGGGCCCGTTACTGGCAGGAGCCGAGCGCGGAGGAGCAGGTCCTGGGGTCGCCGCGACTCGATGGCGCACTCAGTGCTCTGGGTGAACGAACCTTGAACCACGAGGCGACCGCATCCTGGGGGACGGGCATCGATCCCCAGCAACGGTACGTCCAGTGGTCGGGCATGCCGCCTCCGCATCTTCAGGGAGCAGCGCAAACGCTCGACGAGTGGCACCGGATGGTCGTCCAAGAGAAAGCGCGGGCTCTGCGTGAGCGGCCCGCCGATCCGCGGGCGAATCTGTCCGCCGTCTGGTGGTCGACGCCACCGCGCGCGCTTCCGTCGACGTCCCCGAGCCACGACTGGCTCGGCGCAACGGATCTTAGCCTCACCGAGGATGAGCAGGGCTGGGAGCGAGCCACGATCTGGCCGATGCAGCCGTCCGGCCCTGTGCGAATCTTCGAGATCGCGGCGGCCGCGGATTGGGTGCACCTGGTAGAAGCCGCCCCGATGGACGTCAGTCGTTCGAGGCTGCACGACTGGTATCGAGCTACCGGGCAGGTAGGCGACTGGTTCATCCCCAACTGGCTCGAACTCTCGGACCGCTACGACGCTATTCATCTCCAGGTCACCGGGTATCTGGAGACCGCTGGGCGATTCCTTCGCGTTGGCAACGGTGGCACTCTGCTCGCTGGATGGAATCCCGGCGCCACCTACTGGCTCACTGACTGTCTCGCGATGACGGAGCCAGTCACGCGCTGGGAGCTTCAGGACTCCATCGGTGCCCGTCGGTGGCAACCTGTGGCGTAATCAAGTTCCCGTCGGGTCCGTCTCTCGAATGCCGCTCACTCACCCTCGAACGAGGGGTACTGCACGGATGGCGGTTCGGGAGTGCCACTCCAGCCCTCGCCGCACCCGCCGCGTCCGACTACCGGGGTCGAGAAGAGGTAGCGGCCGTCCGTCGTCCAGGGACCGCGGTCACCGTCCAGGCTGTTGATTCCGACCTGGCCAGGGACGCTTAACAGGAAGATGTCGCCCTCAGCGTCGAGGCGATGGACGCGCCACTGCCCGTCGTCCTCGCGGGACCAGCGAAGATTCACCTGCTCGGCGTGGACCGGTGACGTGAGATCTCCGGCGCGCTCCTCGCCCAGATCGTCCAATTCGCCCGTGAGCATGACCACGTGCCGCCCGTCGCGCAGGCCGCTCCCGTCGGGGAGCCAGGGAGTGCCGGTGCAGGTGCGCAGCCAGCGGACGCGGAAGTGGACCTCGCCGTCCTGGCTGAAGACGTAGCCAAACGGGACGTTCTCTTGGTCCTCGGTGAGACGGGTGGTGTGGAGGTGCAGATATCCGGACGCCGACCAGACCAGGTTCCGCGCGTTCTCGAACTCGCCCGCCTGCTCCCAGAGCAGGGCGCCGTCGCGATCAAAGACGCGCACCGTGGTCCTCGTGGCGAGGGCGAGACGGTCACCGCCATCCGACCACGCGAGGGAGACGGCGGCATGCGCGTCGACCGGGATCTCGATGACCTCGACGGGCGCGCCGTCGGGGACCGGCCAGATCTCGAGGCGCAGTGTGATGTCACTCTCGTCCCGCACGGTCTGCGTCGTGATCGCGATGGCATCGCCGTCGGGGGACCAAGCCGACACCGAAGCCAGCGCGTCTGGCTCCTGCTCGAGTTCGCGGACGAATTCGCCCGCTCCGTCCAGGACGAGAAACGACTCGTCCTCGTCCGCATCGCGGCGAAGCGCGAGGATCCGTCCGCCGGCCGGGGCGAACTCCAGGAGCTGCCAATCGACGATCTGGTCGCTCCCGTCGGTGGTATCAAGCAGGTGGCGCTGCATATCCGGCGGTCCGCCGAGTGCGATATCGGAGAGCCTGTCCTTCAGCCTACCGGCCAACTCGGGAGGCAGGCGTTCCCGCAGCTGGTCCACCAGCTCCGTGGCGATCGGGACCCACGTCTCATCGTCTCGCCACTGTCCGGTTGCGAGCGCGTCGAGGTCGCCGCGCACCTGGTTGCGCTCCCCGTTCTCGAGGAACGGCGCGAGCTCTTCGAGGAGCTGGTCAGCGAGGACGGCGCGCTGGGCCTGGGAGAGCGGCTCCCTTCCTGTCCAGAAGATCAGCCGCCCGTCCGGCGATACCTGGAAGTCGGGAGTTGCCGTTGCCGGGAAGACCCACGCCTCCGACGCTCCACCGAGCGGCTCGACGAAGACGACGGTCGGCGACGCGTCCAGTTCGGCGCCTTGCGGGAGCTCGATCCGCCGAGGCTCATCGCCCACCACGATGGGCGTAGCAGAGGGAGTGGCTGAAGGTGAAAGAGTGGCTGTCGCTGCGGTGGACGGTGGTCGGTCGGGGTTGGTCGTGACATTCGGCGAGGCCGTTGGCGTGGCCCCCGGGCCGTTCACGGAGTCACAGGCGACAAGGAGGACGGCAAGGCTCAGGCCCGCTGCGACTCGATGCAGGCCCGGAAGAATGGTACCGCGTCGAAGCTCGAGACCGCAGCCTCGGCGGGAAATGCTCATAATCGGTCGTGTCCTTCCTGAGCCGGTACCGTACCCGACAACGTGCCATAAGAAGGCGGCCAGCGCACGAGGAGGTGGAGCCGCGCCCCCCGATATCGGCCCAGGCTGGCGGTGTGGGAGGGGGAGCCTCTCAATGCATCTCGTGCAGAAATGCAGCGCTGGGGACCGTTTGCGTCGTGGCCTGCAATAGGCGTAGCGGCTAGCGTGGCTACTGCGGTCGTTGTCGCGAGTGTTCTATTGCTGACGTCCGTGTTCGCGAATGCGCGCATGGTATCCTACCCAGTGGCAAGCAGCTATCCGGTAATAGCTCGACTGACCAACCGTCTCCGGCGCAACTAGCCAGTCGATACAGACGAAAACCTGACAGGTAACGAGCGTACAACAGTGGCACCAGCCCCGCCGGCTTCCCGCGCCAGCGTCTGCAAACGGCAGCAACGTTCGCTCTTGGTTCCTTCGGCGTAGAGGGTGTCGGCTTGAGCGCGCTCGACTGCGCTGGCCACAGATCAACGGAAACGTCGAGCGGTTCATCCACTGGCTGCAGGCGAGTCTCGCAGGCCCGACGCTATCGCTCGAACGATAAGTGCCTCAAGCAGCTCCCCTCTGTGGCTAAGTAGTCGACATTATCGTAGGACCTAGGGTGTCTTGATCTACGCACACGGACATGTGCGAGGGTTGCCGAGCAACGCTGTCAAATGGATAGAGAAGGGAAGCAGAAATGGCCCTCCGACTAAGTGGCTGGCGACCAGCCAGTGTCCGTGGGAGGTTGACCGCGTTGTCCCCAGTTAGACGCGCGGCACTGCTGGTTCTCGCGGCAAGCGCCTTGTTTGCAGCATCATTCGCTGTCACGTCGAGCCCCGTAGACGCTGTGTCTCTCAAGTGGCGGATCTACCCTGGCGTCGTTGTCGCTGGTCTCTATGAATACGGCTGGCACTACAACGAGGCGTTCATGGTGTCATCGTACGGTGCGAAGGATTACAACCCGGTTTCGGGCAGCACGCCGGTGCGCATTCGCGCGACTGCTGCTTCGAACCTTGGTGGGTACTATCGATACATCACTGCTGTGTGGTCGTCTCCGTGTGATGTCTGGGCTACAGCCCAGG
Organism: Rhodothermales bacterium; assembly: GCA_050485265.1. Lineage (GTDB taxonomy): Bacteria > Bacteroidota > Rhodothermia > Rhodothermales > JANQRZ01 > JBJHBB01. The sequence goes on from JBJHBB010000005.1 coordinate 7,652, forward strand.
TCTGGGACGGCCAAGTCTGGCTGACGCTTGGCGGCTTCGAGCTTCACTACTTGCATGTGGTTCCAGGGACTATGGGCGCTACCGCATGGATGAATGTATCGAACGATACAATCAATCATCAGGTCGGTACTGTCGCGGCGACCGGTACTGCGTGTGCAAGCGGAGGCGCTCACCTGCACCAGTCAGCCAACCTTGCGGGTGCCTCGTATAACTGGCGGAACCATCTCAGTAACGAGACCTGTTGGATACTCTCAGATGGAGGCCAGTGTTCGGGCTCCGGTCCTTGGAGAAAGCACACGAGTTGCAGCACCTGGAGCGGCACAGCGTCCAAGTCCGGGAACATCACTGAGTATGTCTGTAACACTTGGTCGAAAGAGTCTCGGTCGATCAACATCGCAACCTTCTTAGTGCAATGGTAGGATTCAATGACACGTAGTCGGATACTCGTACTCCTGTTCTCGCTCTCAGTTATAGCGATGACGTTTATCCTGATTCGCGTTGACCTCGCGGTTGTCGAGGGACAGGTCGAGAATACGAACCAAGACCAATCCCCCCCAATCGGAGTCACTCCTACGAATTTGCCGCCGGATCTGGTGTTTGCTACCCCTGTGCCGCGGCCGGAGGGGCCTGGTGTACCTACGGCCGAGGGGCGAGAGGCGCTAATGAGGATACCGGCCCTCAACACAGTGATAGGGGCGACCGAGAGTCGAGATGTTGACACGCTCCTCGACCTGCTTCGGACGGACGAGATCCCCTGTGGCGGCCGCGTGGCCGATCTCGAAGCCTGTGCATCTGGTGCGCCTTCGATCGACGTTGTGTGGATGGACAACCAAATATGGCACACGAAAGAGATGGCGAGACAGTTCATCAGTGCTGTGCTCGGAGACGAGGATCCTCAGTTGGTGCTCGCAGTACGTGATTCAGAACGCCCCGTTTACTTCATCGTGTTCCGAGTGCCCGAGACAGATGTCCTTGATAGTTTCCCGACCCCGCTCATCAATCACTTCGCTCTAGCGATCGATTCGGAGGCGCCGGCGCCCATCCTGTACTGGGGGATGACAGCGGAGGAGGCGCCTAGTCCGCTGATGTGGGTACAAGGCCAAGTGGCAGCGGCGAAGCTCGTACTACCGGAATCAACGGACCATTGGCGCGGGCTGCTAGACGAAACCCACATTCCAGGTGAGGAATAGCTACCGGGAGCGGATATGATACAGATCAGGACGCCGGCTACGCTTCTGTAATGGCGCTCGTAACATTTAGGTACGTGGCCGGTGAACCCGAACTGAGGCTCGGTTCTACTGGCCACGCTCACTGGCAGACCGTGGCTGTCCTTACTCGCTTGGAGCCTGCGTTTCCGCCCGCAGGTACCCTGGAGCCCAACGCGTCCCGGCGTAGCACCGCCGAAGACGCGAGGATGTGACCGGAACGGTGCGCTCGCACCTTCTCGAAATCGAGTGATCGCTGCCGTGGAACGCTATGAGCATCCGAAGGTAGAATTCTGCTCGGCGGATTAGCGCAAGGACATAGCAACTTCGACACCTTCACTGGGGCCGAATGACCACTACAAGCAGCGATTCGTTGTCCTGCTCGCTGAGGGCATCGGGTAGAGGGCAACGTTCTGGTTAGCTGCCGACTGCCGCTGATCGACTAACCTAGGCAAGAGGCAACCGCTGCCGCGAAGCGGACCAACCAGCTTCTGCTCGCGGAGGCCCCCCTTACGGCATCGTGCTTCCGCCGCTAGCGACCTGGTCGCGCTGGCCCTCACCGGGCGGCAACGGGAATCGGGGGTATGCTCCCGCCGACGCGGTGCGCGCGGGCGTGCTTGCGGAAGAGGTGGGCGGGGCTGCTTGTGTGTTCTCGGCCCTCATATACCATTCTGCGCTTCTGGCGGGACTTGAGGCCCGCGAACACCATCGCCACACCCTCGACACGTACGCGGGGCTGCGACACTTCGACCTGGGGCCGCGATGCGACCACTGGATATGGATACGTCGATCTGCGCTTCCGTAATCCGCATCCCCATCCGGTGCGGGTGAGTGTCGCTGCCGATGAACTAGGGGCTGTGGGCAGAGGTGCATGCCCCCGTCCCGCGCTGGTTCTCGGTCGAGATCGACGCCACCACCTCACGATGCCCTCTGCTCGCGACGGTGTAGCGAGCCGGATCGCCGTACACACTACCCGCCGGCTGGCAGCCCGAGAGACCGAGGTGATCGATGACCTGGGGACATCCTGCTATGTCGTCGCCCCTGCGGTCCTATAACCGCAGCATAGACGGCGGTGCGGCGGAGAAGCACCCAGTGTTGTGGGCATCATGACCCACTCGGTCGAGTTCATCACGTCGTTCTCAAGGCTCGAAACGCGCTGGCCAGCGGCACTGATGCGGTGAGGGCCGGCACTGGGAGCGCGATCCGTCCCGCGTTGCTAGCCATCGCGACCGCACCGCCCAGCTCCGCACCACGTCACGGGCTCGTGCCCGAGGGGAAGGGCCATCCGAAGAATGTCGAGTTGGAGAACGTGTCGTGAATGTAGGTCGTCCCGCCCACATCAGCGGGCTCGGCACCTCTTCACCGTGACGCCCCAACAGCGATGCCTTTGGCCCTCTGGGGTCTTGACATCGGCCGGCCACCGGTCCAAAGTCCACCAGAGTAGCATCATGTACTAGTACGCAGGCGCTAGGATGGATCTGATGCAGGAGTATACAGCGAGACGAGGTCATCGGTACCTACGCCCTGAATATCACGAGTACGAGCGCAACGGCACCTTGGCGCTATCCCGGATCACTCTCCGCCGTGCCGAGGTTCTGCGTGGCTTGGCGGATGGGCGCACTGAGCGAGAGATTGCGGAGCTGCTTGGTCTGGAGGTAGCTTCGGTACGCAGTCATGTTGCGCAGCTCAAGATGTTGACCGGCTACAAATCCGTTCGAGAGCTGGGCCGATGGTGGAGACTGAGCCGCGTCCAATGGCTCTTGCTCTTAGGTTCTGGTGCGGGAGTCGATATGCGGGGCTCCTTGGAGGCGCCAGACTGGGAGGCGCCGGACTAGAAGGCGGTGGACGCGTTGTACCGCAGGGCTGGCCCTCGGTGGCCTTCGCGCGCCTAACGCTGTTCTCGATGCGGAACTGAGTATCGGAGTCACCTTTAGAATCCGCCGCCCGGTGCCCATAACCCCGCCGGATGCGTGTGAGATCCCGATCGTGGCTCCGGTATCTGCACGACACTTCCCGGACGCGGCTGCGGTACCCGGGCGACACTCGCTTTGGTAGGTCCACGACACTCAGACCTTGATGCTCGGCGTAGCGCCGCGGACGATGGCGTCCGCAGCGAAGGAGGTCGGCGTGCTGGTACTCAACCGGCCCGTTCGTGTCGGCGTGACCCCGCTCTGCCCTCGCGCTCCGCTAAGTATCGGGCGCTCATCCGCCACTAGGTCATCGATCCGAAGCGGCGCCGCCGACGGCCGAGCGAGTATCAGCGCTGGGAGCGGTCATGCGCGATGGAGCTGTGGTAGATGGACCTCACCTTCGGGGTGCGCATGCGGGACGGCTCCCGGCGCTCGGTCCCCACCGGTATCGACGTCCATCCGCGATTCTGCGTCTCCGCGACGGTGGTGGAACGAGCGACGCCAGGCCGGTGTGCGACGCGCTGCTCGAGGCGATGCGTCGCCACGGCGTGCCCAAATCCATCCTCTCGGACAACGGGAAGGTCTTCACCGGGCGCGTTGGCCTCCACCAGGGCGAGGTGCTGTTCGACCGCATCTGCCGGGAACATGGGCTCCGACACCCGCTCCGGGCACTGGGGTCCCCGACCACGACGGGCAAGGTCGAACGCTTCCAAGGCGCTCAAGCTCAAGCGAGCCGCACGCCACTTCCTCCCCGCAGGAACACCCGTGCGTGAATGTCCCTCCCAGCACTCGTGCGGCGCCCGACACCGACAGGCCAGAAGCAATGGGATGGATGCCGGACGGACATCGACGTCGGTATGGCGCATCCTTCCGGCTGCATCACGGCAGCGGTTCCACAATCCAACTCTCGACTAAGTCGGGGTTCGGTAGTTCGGCACCGCAGCCAATAGCTCACCAGGATGATCTGCCCACTGTCATTGGTCAGCAATTCGCGGTACTGCATACCTGTTGCAACGGGGTTTCGAAACACCAGTGCATAGTGCACCGGAAGATTAAACGGCCGGTGGTTCGTCATGTACGCTGCATGCAATTCGATGCCGGCGAAGTTCGGGCCGCCCGCGCCCCATTCGCGTCGTACGATGTCGCGGGCCCGGTCAGCGGCGGCAAACGAGCGCGCGCACGCGGTGAACGGGAACGTCTCTCCTCGTTCCCCGGGTCGCGATGTGCTGGCAGTCCGCCTCTTCGGGACACGCTCGCATGATCAGCAGGTCGGCGAGGAGGTCGCCGTCGCCAGCCAATCCGGCAGCGATGATAGCGTCAAGCGCTGCGACGCCAGTGTATTCGTCCGGGGATAGGCTCGCGGTCAGTGAGGAGGATCCCTCGCCTGAGGGCTCCTCCGGGGGCTCGTGCCCTGGCGTGCCCGTAGTTTGGGAGGTTGGGGGGAGCGCGGTGTTCGTGGCTAGCGGGGATTCCGTTCCCGGACTTGGTGCAGTCGGGGACTGTCTCCTCCTGTGCAGGATACTGCGACAATCGCGATTGCCAGAATCGTGCCCAGGAGGGACAGTCGTCGAGTCACTATCGCAAGTATCCTTCCGCGCACTGCAGGAACGCGTCTGAGTTCAGAGTACCGTGATATACCAGCCCCTGGGGCGTCGCAGCCTCGAATGGGCCTTCCTCATTGACTATCTCGATGAGTCGATCAAGGTCCGCCTGCGTGTACGGATTCGCCGGGTCAGCGCGGACCTCTAGCCCGTGGTCGGCTACGCATTCTGCGAACGGTTCCCAGTTCGGGTTCACGAGGGGATCTTCAAGCTTCTGTTCATCCGTTAGATGGCGGTCGTCGTACGCTGTGACTTCGATGAACCCATCCTTGTCGAGGAAGAGAGAATGCTCTCTGGGATGTGCATCAGCTGCGCTGGAGAATACCGTTGTGCTGTAGTCCGGTTCCGCCAACGCACGCGCCTCCTTGTCAGCTGCGAACTCGTCGTCACTCGATACGTTCGCTTGACCATGGCCTGTAGTGCCGGCGAGCACGACGGCCGTTGCGACCACGATGAGTGCTGCAGTCAGGGGAAATGCCCACAGGGCATGATTACGGAGCGAAGTGAGAATTCGATTCATGGGTGAAGTCCGTTGATTCCGGCAAGGTGGATGAAGTGGATGTCGGAGAACCGTTGCGTTACTGGCTCGCCTAGGTATCGACTAGTGTTGTAGGCTCCATCGGAGTCTGCCTCCATGTGGAGGTGAGCCCCGTCGCTGCAGGACGTACTCCCGCCAGACATCCAAGGGTGCACGTACCCCACCAACGCGCCGCCAGCGGTCGTGTTATTGAGCCGGTAGTCTTCCAGGGCCGGGGGCCAAAGGGGGACAGTCGCGCTCGGATTGTTCCAACGGAACGTGCCGCCGTTCACGATGGATCCGTACGTCGATGCCAAATGCAGGTAGCTTTCGTGGTTCCAGTTCACGTAGGCGCCGCTGGTGTTGTAGTAGGAGATCTCCACACGTACGCGATAGCCACTGTACGGACCGTCACTCGCAGCACACCCTGTGCTCACCGTACTGGCGGTAATGAAGCCACCCGCGATGTTGTTCGGGAGATAGTCTACTTGCGCGTACACCGGAGTCCATGCTGGTGCTCCGATGTCGAAGGGATAAGGATTGGTGAACCCATGCGGATTAGCCGGGCACGGGTTCGCCCAGATAGGGTCCGGTGGATAGCACCGACCGGCAGTAACCGTTCCCGTTGAACCAGCCAGCATCGCGATTCGCCCATGGGACGCTTCAGCTGATTGGGTAGGACCGTTGATCCAGAATGCGAAAAGTGTGGCGGCCGCAAGTATGAGCCAAGCAGCCGCAGTTAGTACCCTCTGACGCCGAGGGACAGATCCTTCAAGTAAGTCACGATAGTGCCGAATCATCGATCAGCCTCTCTTTCGCTCGAAATCAGCGGAAGGGGTAACCCACGCCCTAGCCCGCCGATCTGTCGATTCTGAGCGAGAAATGTGCGGAGTACGCCGCCCTTCCCTACCATAGGCCCACTCCAATCCCGTCACGGTTTCACCCGATCCGGTGCGCTTGATTACATGATTTCCACGAAGTTCCTCCAGATCCTTCGTTAGTCGCCCGCCGACGACGAGCGCGGGCCGTCCCAGCGCAAGTCCTCCGACGAAGGACACGGACAGCTGATGCTGCTCCCGGTCTGATAGATGCCGGAGCAATGGATAAAGGCGCCCCATCCCCCCACAGCGATGGTCGACGACACGCGGTTATCCCAGGTAGCAGGCATCGTGTTGACGTGGTAGCTCAGTCCAGTCGAGCAGCCGACGGAGTTCGGGATCGCCCGCAGGTACACGGCTCCCGCGGAGCAGCTGCCCGCGTAATCGATGCCGCCTGTGGTCGAACTCACCATCGACGATGTAGGGTTCCGGTCCGGGGGCACGATATCGAATTCATCGTTCGCCGCGTCGCCGCTCGTGGCGACGCGCACACCCCCCGCGACCTCTGCCGCCTCACGCAGCGTGCCGGGTTTGGTGTCATGTGCCCAAGCGACCGCGTGCGTACTGCCAGGCTCGGCCCCGACCGCCTCGCGCCGAGCTGACACTGCTAGGGTAGCCGCCCCAGGCGGCCATTGTCTGAGCATCACCGTTTCCCCCTGCCGCCACCACATAATGAATTCTACTTGCCCCTGTCAATACTAGTCTCGTGTCGGCAACCTACCGAGTCTGAGCGCGCTGCCGTAGCCACGCATACGATCGATCCTCCGTGCCGATCGCTAGGCTGAGAAGTGGAGCAGCCCCACGAGCGTCCACAGGACGCCAGATGTGGTGCCCTCGCCGTCTCGCATGGCGCCGTACAGGTAGCCGATGGCGTAATCCTCCAGAAGCCCTGCGCATACCCGTCCGCCGCCTCGCTCACGCACAGGATTCTAACCGGCGCGTCACCTCTATCTCGACGCGCGGTCGTCGTTCCGCTCAACCTTAGGCCATGGCCTCCAGCCCGTGCCGCGCGACCCCTGTGCGATTTGCCAACTTCAAGAATATGCAATCGTGAGATGCATGATTATGGTCCTGGAGTTCGTGCAGGCTACCAACACTAGCTAGCACTCGATGACGCAGCGCCCGGCTTTTGCTGGGGGCTCCGTCCAGAACCATAGGAGTTGACGAATGCTGGGCGATGTCTTCGTCGTTGCGTGCCGTCTTCTGGTCGCCGCTGTCTTCCTAATGGCCGGGTTAATGAAAGCCCGGGAAGGCAATCGATTCGTGGAGACGGTCAGAAAGTACGACTTCATCCCCGCACCGGTCGTGCGTCCGTTTGCGCGGATGCTCCCATTGGTGGAGCTCGGCGCAGGTGCCCTGCTATTCATTGGGCCGTATGTCGCGATCGGTGCGGCACTCTCGATCGGTATGCTCTCCGCGTTCGTCGTCGCATCAGGCTGGGCCATGCGAAAGGGCTTGTCGCTCGAGTGTGACTGCTTCGGATTGCTGTATCGAGAGCGTATCGGCTGGTCGACGATCGCTCGCGATGCAGTGCTCGTTGGTGCGGCCTCAGTTGTGCTGACCGTCGATTCCGGCGCACAGTCGATGGCTGGGATCGTCGGCTCCCCAGTCTCAATGTTCGAAGTCATACTCTTGTTGGTGACCCTCCTAGTAATGCTTGCAAGCATCGCGACCGCAGTCCGGGTGAGTGGCGGGTTCCCGTGGCCTGAACGGCGCCACGTGGATATCAACACATGATCTTGTCTTGACAGATACCACTAAAGCGCTATGCACGGTCACATGTAGGAGGGCTGACGGGGTCGCTAGGATGATCCGAAAGGTGCCGGTTCCCCATACGATGTCCAAACCTCTCCTGATTCGCGGAGGACTTATGCCAGCACGGCTAACGCGTCGAAACTTGATCGGGAAATCGATCGCGGCTGGAGCTGTCGCGGCGATAGCGTCATTCGTACCGACCCGCGAGCTACGCAGACGAGCGCTCGCGGATCCACCGTCCGGTGGCCAGTGCTGTTCTGACTCGTCTCAATGTACATTCGTCGGGCTATTCGCGTGGTGCGATGGATGGGGGCCGGATTGCTGCCCCAACCAGATCACCTGCTACGCAATCTGGTGGTACGTTCCTGGCGGGTGGACAGAAGGGTGCCCTCTCTGCTGCTATTCGGGCTGCGGCCCCTGTGATGGCCGATCCCTCGGGGCGTGTCCTCCCTGCCAGTAACGTTCCAATATAGGCGATCGATTCACGAGTGAAGGCTGACGGTTGGAGTGAGGTGAGGTTAACATGCAGCATGGGCGACACATTCGATTCAGTCCTACACCATTCGCAAGCATGGAGTCAGTTGGGGAGGCATGCACATTTCCGTTGGCATTGCCGACCTTCATCCCCACCGGCTTCCACCGAGAATCGATTGGGCATTGGTGGCCCGAACCGGTAAGCGACGCGTCTAGGCGTGCAGGCGTGCACGCTGATTGGGTTGAAGTCAAGTACGTTGACGCGGACGGTGGCTGGATCGAGATCGTGCAAGGATTCTTCGCCAAGTTCTGTAGCTGGGCACCGTACGCCCCACCAGAT
>JBJHBB010000006.1:0-15687 GCA_050485265.1 Rhodothermales bacterium
GTATCGAAGGGGTCGAAGCGCGGGTTGTGCTCCATGGTGGAGGTCTTTGTCGCGGTCTAGTCGCGGGGTAGGTGTCCGCGGGCGCGGGCGAAGGGGTCGCGGGTCATCTCGCCGTCGGATTCCTGCGGCGGCAGCGGCAGGCTCCCAGGGATTCCGAGCGTGGGGAATTCCTTGCGCTGCGGGTGATACTCGAAGTCCTCCGGCATGAACATGCGCCGCAGGTCGGGATGGCCGTCGAAGCGGATGCCCATCATGTCCCACGCCTCGCGCTCGTGCCAGTTCGCAGAGCGGTACACGCCGGTGATGCTCGGCACGCCGACGTTATCGTCTACGCGCAGCTTGACTCGGATTCGCTTGCGGTCGCGCAGGTTGACGAGCGAGTAGAACACCTCAAACCGCTCATCTTCAGTGAAGCGGTCGATCGTGCCCATGTCAGCCAGGTACACGAAGTCGAGCTCGTCCTTCAAGTAGCGGCAGACGTCCACGATCGATTCCCGAGCTACGTAGACGGTCTGCTCGTTGGCGTACTCAGTCACCTCCCCAATCACCTCCCCGAACTGCGCGCGAAGCGACTCGATAACGTCGGGGACGAAGGTCGACTGCTTCGCGAGAGGGTTCTTCCGTCGGAGCTCGTCGCGAGGCGGCGCCTGGGGCGTGAACAGAAAGCGTAGAACCTCCTGCTCCTTCGGTCCCTGCTGAGGAGCGCTGTCACTGGGGGCTTTCTGAGAGTCGGACATCGAACGGCTCGCGACGGTCGATCAGGAGGCGGTGAGGGCGGGCTCGCGCACGTCGTGCGCAACCGAATGCGTGTTGCGGATCTTCTCCTGAATGTCCATCAACGCGTGCAGAACGGCTTCCGGGCGCGGCGGGCACCCGGCCACGTACACATCGACGGGGAGGAAGTTGTCCACTCCCTGAACCACGCCGTAGCAGCGGTGCATGCCGCCGGTCGAGGCGCAAGCGCCCATCGCGATGCACCATTTCGGGTCGGGCATCTGATCCCAGATACGCCGCACGGCATGGGCCATCTTGTAGGAGCACCAGCCGGCGACGATCATCAGGTCGGCCTGGCGCGGTGAGAAGCGCATAGCCTCAGAGCCAAATCGGGCCACATCGGCCTTCGGTCCGGCAAAGCCCATCATCTCGATGGCGCAGCAGGCCAGGCCCAACGGCATCGGCATCAGCGAGTTCGAGCGCGCCCAGTTGACGACCGCGTCGACGCTGGTAGTCAGGAATCCACCTTCACTGCTGAACATCGGGGGAGGGTCTGGTGAAGTACTCGAACCGGCGGACGGCGCTCCACGTTTCGCGGGAGGCGGGGAAGGGCTGCTGAGAGAGGCTGACGATCACGGTCAATCCCACTCCAGACCGCCTTTTCGAAGATCGTACACGAGTCCGACGAGCAGGATCGCGAGGAACACGAACGCGACCGCGATGGCGCCGAATGCCGCACCCGCATCGACGAAGTCGTGGAAGGCGACCGCCCACGGGTACATGAAGACCACCTCGACGTCAAACACGATGAAGATCATCGCCACGAGGTAGAACTTCACCGAGTAGCGCTCACGTGCCGTGCCCACCGGGTCCATGCCGCTCTCGTAGGGACTGGCCTTGACACGCCTGGGTCGCTGCGGACCGAGCTTTTCGGCCCCAAGCAGAAGAGTCATTGCCAGCCCCGTGGCTAGCAGCATCATCAAGAAGATGGGCGCGAACTCGCCGAGCATCTGGACGGGCTGAGGAGTGAGCGCAGAAGGTACGATGCCCTCCCCAAGGGGCATAGTGGGAAAAGGGTGAAAGGAGCCGACGCCTTTTGATGGCGCGGTTCAGTAGCCGTTCTAACTCCACCGGCCGCGCCCGATCCAGAGCGCAACGGCCCAATTGAGACGGTCGCCGGCGAGACACCGCAAACTCCCCAGGTGTGTCAACACGGTGTAACTGGAAGCAAAACAGAATGGCTCGCCAATCATATGGCACGGAAGGCGCATGGATGGAGTTCGTACGCCACCACTTACCTCGTTACAAAGACTGATCGAGCGCCAAATTGGAACAGTCAAAAAACCGACCCACTGAAGAGATTGTGAGAAATATGAAAAAGTTTACTACAATCATAGCAACCGCTGCGATTTGCTTCGCGCTCGTCGGATGCCAGGACATGATGTTCAACCCTGAGCTGTCCGATTCGCCGCACGCGCACAATGAGGATCGCGCTGGAGTCCACGGCACCGCGACCATCTCGTACGCACTGAACGGACCGAACTCGATCTACCTCGATCGTCAGAGCGTCATCGGTCAGGACGAGTTGGCGGTGCGCCTGCTCATTGCCGGGCCAAACGTCCATCTGTTTTTTCCGGACGTGCGCGGAGCCAGCATTCGCCTGAACACGAATCACGGCACGCTGCGGGGCAGCGGCACGCTGGCAGCAGGCCGCGCCAGCTTCGACATGTCGCAGATCAATGAAGCCGGTGTATTTGAGATGCCGAAGGAGTTCAACCTCATCGGTGAGGGGAATGTGCGGTCAACGGCCGCAGGAAAGTTGGTTTGGTCATTCGATTGATCCACTGAATACTGAATAGAATGAAAATGGGGAGGCCCGTTGGGCCTCCCCATTGCATTTGGTCCGCTAAAGACCCACGCGTTGGAAGATCTCCGATACGTGCTTGAGATGGTGTTTGGGGTCGAAAGCGGTCGCTATTTCCCCGGCGGACAAGTGTTGGGTGACGGCCTCGGATTGCTCCACGAGCTCTCTGAACGACCGCTTCTCACGCCATGCCCGCATCGCCAGCGGCTGGACGGTGTCGTAAGCCGCTTCCCGGTTCAACCCCTTCTCGATCAGCGCCAGGAGCACCTGTTGGCTAAACACGAGGCCAAACGATGCCTCGAGATTCTGGCGCATCCGGTCTGGGAAGACGACGAGATTCTCGATGATCTTCGACAGGCGAATCAGCGCATAGTGGACGATGGTCGTGGCATCGGGCAGGATGACGCGCTCGACCGAGGAGTGGCTGATGTCTCGCTCGTGCCAGAGCGCGACGTTTTCGAGACCGCTCAGAGCGTAGCCTCTGAGTAGGCGCGCGCAGCCGGTGATGTTCTCCGATCCCACCGGATTGCGTTTGTGCGGCATGGCCGACGAACCCTTTTGCCCCTTACCGAAAGCCTCCTCAACCTCGAGCACCTCAGTGCGCTGAAGGTGGCGGATTTCGACGGCAAGGCGCTCCATGCTCCCGCCCAGGACCGCCAGTGTTGCGAGATAGGCGGCGTGACGGTCGCGCCCGAGGACCTGCGTGGAGATGGGCGCAGCTCGCAACCCGAGCTTGTCCATGGTCACCCGCTCAACCTCCGGAGGGATATTGGCGAACGTGCCCACCGCTCCCGACAGCTTCCCGACCCGCATCTCGTCGGCGACTGCACGAATGCGCTCGCGGCCACGCGTGAACTCGTCGTATGCCAGCGCGAGCTTCAGGCCGAAGGTCGTCGGCTCGGCGTGCACGCCGTGCGTCCTACCGATGCAGAGCGTCTTGCGGTGCTCGTTGGCTCTGGCTGCCAGGACATCGATTAAGCGATCGAGGGCCGCTGAGATGAGTTCGTTCGCGCGGGTGACGCGCAGGCTCAGCGCGGTGTCCACGACATCGGAGGATGTCAGACCGTAGTGGACCCACTTTTTTTCCTCCCCGAGACTCTCGGAGACCGACCGGGTGAAGGCCACCACGTCATGGCGGGTCTGCTCCTCTATATCGTGGATGCGCTCGATGTCGAAGCGCGCGTCGCGATAGAGCGTCTCAACGTCGTCTGCCGGGATGAGGCCGGTCACCTCGCTCCAGGCCGCGCAGGCCGCCAGTTCGACGTCGAGCCAGGATTGATACTGACCTCGCTCGCTCCAGAGCTCAGTCATGTCAGGGTGGGAATAGCGATCGATCATAAGAGAGATGGGCTGGGAAGCCAGTGTATCGAATCCGGTCGACAGCGGAACGCAATTCGGTGTTGAGAACCGCCTTGCGAGCCCGCTGCGGTGACCGGTGAGTGACGGAAATCGGAATGTGAATGCGCAAGTAGCACGCAATTGTGTATTTACGGACTTCGCACTTCCTTCACGTGGGAGTGCATTCTGATCCTTCTGGCACAACCCCCTCTCCCCATGAAGCATCTCCAAAAGGCCCTGGCCGGCGCGGTTTGCGTCGCGCTGATGGTTGCCTCGATTGGCTGCGACTCTGTAACGGAGTTCAGTGACCAGTCGCTCGATCAAAGCGATCTCGTCGTGGCTGATCGCTCACCTGGAGCCATCATTCCAGGCAGCTACGTCGTCGTCCTGTCGACCGAGCCGGCGACTCGCGACCGCGCTGCCGCCACTGCGCTTCAGTCCGTGACATCTGAGTTGAGCTCACGTAGCGATGCTCAGATCAATTTCGTCTACGAACACTCGCTGACGGGTTTCGCTGCGACGCTCTCGGAGGACCAGGTTGAAGCACTCAGGGCCGATTCCCGAGTTGCGCATATTGAGCCCGACCGCGTAGTCACGATTGTCAACTCGCAAGTGCAGAACAACGCCACGTGGGGTCTGGACCGCGTGGATCAGCGAAATCTCCCACTCGATCAGAAATACCACTACAACGCTACAGGGACCGGTGTCAACGCCTATATCCTGGACACCGGCATCCGCTACTCGCACACCGACTTTGGCGGCCGCGCCAGTTTCGGCTTTGACGCATTTGGTGGCAATGGCAACGACGGCAACGGGCACGGAACGCACGTCGCGGGGACCGTTGGTGGCAATACCTGGGGCGTGGCCAAAGCCGTCAACCTGATCGCAGTTCGTGTTCTCGATAATCAGGGCTCCGGCAGCGTGAGTGGAGTCGTTGCAGGGATTGATTGGGTGACCGCGAATCACGCCAAGCCAGCCGTCGCAAACATGAGTCTCGGCGGCGGCGGTAGCACCGCGCTGGATAACGCCGTGCGCAACTCAGTGGCAGCCGGCGTTGTCTATGCGGTTGCTGCGGGTAATGGTGACTGGCTCGGTCGGGCTCAGAACGCGTGCAACTACTCTCCGGCGCGTGTGGCAGAGGCGATCACAGTGAGCGCTTCCAACAGCTCTGACGCTAAGGCGTCGTGGGCGAACTTCGGGGACTGCGTAGACATCTTCGCACCAGGTGTCAGTATCACGTCCGCGTGGCACACGAGCAACACTGCGACAAATACTATCAGCGGGACCTCGATGGCGGCACCGCACGTGGCGGGAGCCGCAGCCCTGTATCTCCAGGGCAACACCCACGCCACGCCATCCCAGGTCGGTCAAGCGATTCACGACGCGTCAACCAAGAACATCATCTCGAACTCGAACACCGCCAAGAACCACCTGCTCTATACGCTGAATTTTGGTAGTGGTGGTGGAGGGGAGCCCCCGCCACCACCACCTCCGACCGGTCCCGAGGCAGACTTCACCTTTAGCTGTACCGAGTTGGCCTGTAGCTTCACCAACACGAGCCAGGCTGGCGACAACTCGATCACCGGGTATAGTTGGACTTTCGGTGACGGGAATTCCTCATCGGTTCAGAATCCGAACCACACGTACGGCAGCGGCGGCACCTACACAGTGACGCTCACTGTGACAGATTCAATCGGCGAAACTGATTCGAAGTCGCAGAGCGTGACCGTGCAGGAGGCCGGGACTCCACCTCCGGCCGGCATCACCCTATCGGCTAACGGCTACAAGGTGCGCGGTCGGATACACATTGATCTGAGCTGGAGTGGGTCAAGTGCATCTAGCTTCGTGGTTTACCGGAACGGCAGTGTGATCGCCACAACCAGTTCCTCGAGCTACACGGACAACACGAATCAGGTGGGTAGCGGCACATTCACGCATCAAGTGTGTGAGGCGGGTACGAGCAATTGCTCCAATACGACGACGACTAACTTCTAGTCTACTCCGAAGATGATTCACGGCCCCGGCGTGCTCTCGTGCGCGCCGGGGCTTCTTGTTGCCAGTTGTCGTGTGTTGCTACCGGGCCGCCACCGTCTCGCAGGTCACGCGGCCTACACCTGCGTTGATGTGGAGGTGGAACGCGTCGGCAACGTCGCGAACATGAGCGCTGTGCCAGCGACCGCCTCCCTGGTGCGTGTACCCTGCGGGGATCGTCACCCGCGCAAGCCACGACTCCGGCGCGTGGAGGACTACAGCCTTGTCCTCGGGAAGGCGGACATGAAGGCGCGACACTCCGACATCGATGTTCGCGCGAGCGCCAGGGGGTAGGGGCGCGCCCGTGAAGTCCAGCTCGAACGAGCCGGCGCCGCCGCTAAAGGTTAGACGCTCGAACTGGGCATTGCCGAGTTTCTCACCCGTGAACCGAGCGGCACCGGCATCGATAACCAGGCGTGACATCTGGGTACGATTTCGCTCCTCGAACGCAAGGCGCGTATTCGACATGCCGGCACTCACCTGCAGGCGTTCGACGCGGAATCCGGTCAGATCCAGGTCAGCCTCAGCCAGTCCGAGTTCGAACTTTAGATCGAGGGGCACATTCCGATCGAAGGCGAGCTCCCACGTGTTGCGGCTGCGTGCCCGCAGGTTCCGAAACGAGAATCCGGTTCGAGACCCCTCGTCGAAAGCAAGCAGCGTTCGGACGGTGCCGTTGTCGCGCCTGACATCCAGGGATGGCTTGAGTCGGTCCTCCTCAAGATCGATTTCAACCTCAAGCAGGCGGCCTCGCCTCGCTTGCCCAATCGTGACTGAGCCCAGCGCGACGTTGAATGTGGCTTCCAGTCGCTGATCGCCGCGCTCGCGGTCGACGACAAAGCTGTAGCGCTCACCAATTACCGATGCCAGGGCGGGCACCGCCAACGCGACGGCAAGCAGCAGCCACGCGAACGCGACGCCGGGCCTGCGTACCGCCTCAAGTCTTGGGATCATCGTAAAACGGGTCGGTGCCCGCTTGGTGGCCGGACCCATACGGAGGAGGTCGTCCAAGGTTACAACGCCGGCGAATCATCCATCGATCTGCCTGTAAGGGATCCACCGGCAACCACGATGGGGGATGGTGGCGAGAGCTGTCGGGACTCGGACGACGCCACGCTCCTGTGATAGCGGGTACACTGCAGGATGCGAAACTCAAGAACGGAACAGGCCATCTTTCTCGGCCCAAGGGCAGAGAACACCGATGAGTTCGAGCGCCTCCTCCTCGAGGTGCTCCATGACCACACCTTCTGGCGGCGAAACCAGTACGCAGCGGATCCGCGACTGGTGACGGAGGCCGAGAAGAGGTCCGATGCCTACTCAGAAGCTTCCGCCAGACTCCGAGATGAGTTGTATCAGATTCTTGCTGAGCTGAAGCAGGGTGCACCGCTCTACTCACCTCGTCAGATCGGGCACATGGTGAGCGACCCCTCGATTCCAGCGCTGATCGGTTATTTCGCGGGGCTGCTGTACAATCAGAATAACGTTGTCGCCGAGGCCGCCCCGGAGACGGTCCGCAAGGAGCGAGCGTACATGGACGCGCTGGCTCGAATGGTCGGATACCCGTCGATCCTCCCGGAGAGGATCCCTGCGGAGCAACGAGGACGTCGCGACCGCTACTCTTGGGGTCACCTGGCGAGCGGTGGCACATCGGCCAACATCGAGGCGATGTGGGTCGCGCGCAACGTGCGACTCTACCCCCTCGCGATCCGCCTGCTGGCGGCGCTGGATGATCGGTTTGCAGACCTGGCGACAGACGAAATCACCACGGTTGCCGGACAGCGCGCTCGGCTCTCAGACCTATCGACGTTCGAGATCCTGAACCTTCCGATAGAAGGCGTCACGGCTTTGCACCGCAGGACCCGTCGCTGGCTCGGTCAGCAGGAAGGCTCACTCGTCGATGCCTTCGGAGAGCTCCTGCCCTCTGTGCGTAAGTCCGGCTTGGCCGGGCTCATGCAGCGCCACAACGAGGTGTTCAGAAGCGACCCGATGCGTGTGCCGGTGGTCCTCGCGTCTAAGTCGGCCCATTACTGCTGGGGGAAGGCCCTCGACATCGTCGGACTCGGAGCGAACCAGTTGCACCTGCTCCCGACCGATCGCAGGCAGCGTCTGGATCTGGACGCGCTTGAGGAGGCGTTGTACCGCAACGCAGAGAGGGGTGTGGCCACGCTGATGGTGGTCGGCATCCTGGGTTCGACTGAGGAGGGCGCGGTGGATCCGATCCATCGCATCGAGGACCTCCGCGCTCGAATGGCCGCCGACGGCCTGTTCTTCTGGCATCACGTCGATGCCGCGTTCGGCGGGTATCTCGCCTCGGCGCTGCCTCGTGACGGAAGCGGCCGCGCGCTTGACTACGCCGCCTCGGGCGATTCGCTACTCGACCGCGACGTCTACGATGCGACCGCCGCGATCGAAAGGACCGATTCCATCACCATTGACCCGCACAAGTGGGGCTACGTGCCCTACCCGGCGGGCGCGGTCCTCTTCCGCGAGTATGCCGTGCGTGACGCGATCGCCTACGCCGCGCCGTATCTCCCCACCGAGGAGGAGGCGGGCTTTGGGGGCTTCCTCGGGCGGTGGACTATCGAGGGATCGCGCCCCGGTGCCTCTGCCGTGGCGGCGTACCTGTCACAGGCAGTTCTGCCGCTCGATCCATCGGGCCATGGTGAGATGGTCCGGCGGTGCCTGTCATCCCGCATGCAGCTGGTGAGGGCGCTAGAAGCCGCATTCGAGGGTGGCGCCGTCCGCTTTAGGCTCCTCGCTGAGCCCGACACCGTCGGGTTCTGCTTCGTGCTCGTGCCGCGTGGCGCAAGAACTCTTGTAGAGGTCGATTCCTACATGCGCACTGTGTGGCGCGACGTCTCCGTGGACGAGCGCGCCGGGGCCGCGTTGCCGCATTTCATTCTCTCCAAGACGGAAGTGCGCGCCGCCGATGAGCAGCAGCTAATGAGCGATGTCCTCGGGCCGCGGATCGATATCAATGATGGGACTGAGTCGCTTCTCTTCCTGCGCGCGTTTAAGGTGAACCCGTTCGTCTCCACGTGGAATCAGCATGACGCCTCTTTCGCGGAGCAGTTCGCTTCGTTTATGAGGGACGTCGCTCACAGTCACCTGATGGATCAGTCCGAGCACGACGCTGACGGATTCGACGACTCCATCCCCGAACTGCTTCTGCGATGACCTCGTTCTAGAGGGGCATCTCATCACGAAGCCCTTCTAAGCCATGTCATTCGCAGGACGCGTAGCACTCATCACCGGAGCCGGTTCAGGGATTGGCGAGGCGACCGCTCTGGCATTCTCACGCCAGGGCGCTCGAGTTGCGCTGCTGGGCCACACCGAGGACGAGCTCGAGGAGGTGGCAGAGAAGATCGATGACGCGGGTGGTGAGGCCATGGCGCTTGTGGCCGACATCGCCAGTGAAGACGACATGCAGCACGCGGTCGAGCGCATCGAAAGCGAGTGGGGCCGGCTCGACATCGTCTTCGCGAATGCAGGCGTCAACGGCGTGTGGGCACCCATTGACGACATCACGCCTGATGAGTGGCGGCAGACGATCGATGTCAATCTGAACGGTACGTACATCACCCTGCATTACACCGTGCCTCTACTGAAGCGCAATGGTGGGTCGATCATCATCACGTCCTCGATCAACGGCACGCGGCGCTTCACTCTGGCGGGCGCAACTGCCTATGCGTCCACGAAGGCCGCTCAGGTAGCAATCGCCAAGATGCTGGCCGTGGAACTGGCGCGCCACGACATCCGCGTGAACGTGCTCTGCCCCGGCCAGATCGAGACCTCGATCGACGACAACACCGACGCCCGCAACACCGAGAAGGCCAGATTTCCCGTCGAGTATCCCGAAGGACCCTTCCCACTTACGGGTGACGAGCCCGCCAATGCGGAGGAGGTCGCCCGGCTGGTCCTCTTTCTTTGTAGCGACCAGGCGCGGTTCATCACCGGGACACCAGTCTGGATCGACGGTGGCCAGTCGCTGATTCAGTGACGCTGCGTGTTGCAAGTGACGGCCGGCTGACCTAGAATCCGCAAGTCGGGCCGGAGGGTGTGAGATGGAGCGAGGCGGTCCGATCGTCACGATCACGTTCTCCAACTTCTGCTCCCGTGTCTGGCCTATCCCGCCGAGAGTTCCTCAAGCGCGGCGGTCTCGTCGCCCTCTCGCTGCCACTTCTCGGCGGTGCAAACTTCATCCAGGCGCGGCATCGCTGCGTCGTGATCGGTGCCGGGCTCTCGGGCCTCAGTGCTGCGCGAACGCTCACTGCACAGGGGTGGGATGTGACGGTCCTCGAGGCGCGGTCGCGCATCGGCGGCAGGGTGCACTCATACCGAATGCCGGAGAACCCAGAGCTGCTGTGTGAGCTGGGTGCCGAGTGGGTCGGAGCCAGCCACGAGCGGATAATAGAGATGTGTCACGAGTTCGATCTCGAACTCGTCGACCATCGGTTCGCTGCATCGCTTTTGCGAGATGGGAGGTACTACGGCCCCGAGGAGTGGGACCTCTCCCCGGAGGCGAATGAGGCCTGGGAGCGATTCCGCGACGAGTACGACAACTACGGCGATGAGGACTTCGAGCGCCTGGATTCCGTCGACTGGTGGACGTGGCTGCACCAGATTGGCTTCACCGAGGAGGACCTCATACGGCGCGAACTGATGGATTCGACCGACTTCGGGGAGTCCATTCGCCACGTCTCCGCGTACGCCGCCGCAGGCGAGTATTTCGAGTCGAGCCCCGACAACGAGATGGACTACAAGATCGTCGGTGGAAACTCACGGCTCATCAAGGCGCTTGCGGACCGCGTGGGTCGCGACTCCATCCACACGGGGATGATGGTCGATGCCATTCGTCAGCGGGGCGGCGAGGTGACTGTAAGCGCCGGCGGCCGCCAGTTCACTGCCGATGCGTGCATTTGCACCGTCCCGGCACGCGTCCTGAACGATATCGAGTTCGACCCGCCGCTGGCCTCGGACAAGGCCCAGGCCGCCGATCAGCTACAGTACGCGCGCATCATCAAGAGCTCGGTGCTCTACTCAGAGCGGTTCTGGCCTACCGACAATTACTCGCTGGTTAGCGACCGCACGGCGCATTACTACTTCCACAGCACAAAGAACCAGCCGGGTGAGCAGGGCATCCTCACCAGTTACGCCATCGGTGAGAAGGCCGACGTTCTCGCTGCGCAGGGCGAGCCACGCCGCATGGAGATCATCACCGGCGACCTGCAAGACGTTGAGCCCCGCGCCCAAGATCTGGCAATCGGGATCGCATCGTACGCCTGGCAGCGTGATCGCTACACACGCGGAGCCTACGCGCTGTACCGACCAGGACAGTGGTTCACCGTCCGGCCCGCCCTGCAGCAACCCCACGGGCAGGTCCTGTTCGCGGGCGAGCATCTTGCCGACTGGCAGGGCTTCATGGAGGGAGCCGTGAATACTGGGGAGGAGGCAGCTCTCGCTCTGCTCGACTGAGGCCTCTGGCGGAAGGGGCCAGGCCTAGATATCGATCCCCGGGCGGATCCATGGCCGGTCCCGAGGCTTACTGTCTTCTATCGAACCCGAAGTCTGTATGCCCAGCCGCCGCATCGTCTCGCTCGACCTGAAGGAGTCCATCTGGGACAGGGTTTTTCTGCTGTCCCCGCTGGTCGTCATCGGCACCAAGGAGGGAGAGGGGTTCGACCTCGCACCCAAGCATATGGCGATGCCCCTCGGCTGGGAGAACTACTTCGGCTTCGTGTGTACGCCCGCCCACGGCACCTACCACAACGCCAAGCGCTATCGCAGCTTCACCGTGAGCTTTCCCCGCCCCGAGCAGATCTCGGAGACGAGTCTTGCCGCGACCTCTCGCGAGAGTGGAGGCGGGGAAGAGAAGCCCGTGCTGCGCAACCTGCCGGTGCTCCCCGCCGCCCATGTCGACGGCGTTCTGCTCGCCGGAGCCAGGCTGATGCTCGAGTGCGAGCTTCACCAGGTGGTCGACGGACTCGGGGAGAACAGCCTCATTATTGGCAGGGTCGTGGCAGCGCACGCGGCAGAGGACGCGCTCCATTTATCCGATGCTGACCAGCAGCAGCGCATCGCCGAGGCTCCTCTTCTGGCGTACATCAGTCCGGGTAGGTATGCCGAGGTCGCCGAGACGCACGCCTTCCCGTTTCCAGCCAACTTCAACAAGTGAAGATGGCAGGAGCCAGGGCCGATGTCGACGCGGGCCGCATCACCGGCTACCTCGAGGAACGGCTCGAGGAAATGGTGGGATTCATCGAGCAGCTCGCGCTTCTGGAGTCGCCAACCGACCGTCCAGAGACGCAGCGCCCCGTGCTCGATCTGCTGGCTGAGTCGCTGGCCGCGGCAGGGCTAGAGCCGAAGCACCTCACGGGTCGAAGCTCCGGCGGACAGCTACTCGCCCGCCCGGCCGATCGTACCCGCTCGAGTCGGTATCAGTTGATTCTCGGCCACTCGGACACCGTGTGGCCGGTCGGGACACTCGACTCGATGCCCGTCGAGCTGCGCAACGGGATGCTCCACGGACCGGGCGTCTATGACATGAAGGCCGGCCTCGCACAGGCAGTATTCGCCTTGCAGGCCCTTCGCGATTGTGGAGTCGAGTTACGCGTGGCACCGGTCGTCTTCGTCAATTCAGACGAGGAGATTGGAAGCCCGGACTCCCGACGACACATTCGCCAGTTGTCGCGCTCGGCTGACCGCGTTCTGGTGATGGAGCCTTCTCTCGGGCCCAGCGGCCAGTTGAAGACAGCACGTAAAGGAGGGGGGAGGTTCACCGTCCGGATCATCGGACGCTCCGCTCACGCCGGGCTAGACCCAACGGCAGGCGCCTCGGCTATTGTAGAGTTGTCGCACGTCATTCAGTCGCTTCACGCCCTCAACGATCTCGACAGGGGCATATCGATCAACGTGGGAACGATCGCGGGGGGGAATCGCCCGAACGTTGTGGCCGCCACCAGCGAGGCCGAGATCGACGTCCGCGTAAAGACGCTCGCCGACGCCGTCGAGGTCGAGTCCAAAATCCGAGCCCTAGAACCGGCCACGCCAAACGTGAGGCTCGAGATCGACGGGCGGATGGGCCGGCCACCGTTGGAGCGGACGCCTCGCAACCGGGTCCTGTGGGAGCTCGCCCGTGAGTCCGCCCGACGATTGGACGTTGATCTGGAGGAAGCCCTCGCAGGCGGTGCCTCGGATGGAAACGAAGCTTCCCGATTTGCGCCCACTCTTGACGGTCTGGGCGCTGTGGGTGATGGCGCCCACGCGCACCACGAACACGTGCGGATCGACAAGCTCGTAGAGCGCACCGCTCTACTCGCCCTCTTGCTTGCCGCCGAGCCTATTGGCTGTGTGCGGGGTTGAGCTGTCGCCCATTCGCGTCTCATGAACAGACCATTCCTTACGTCGCTCACCCGGATTTCCCCACTCCCTTCGGCAACGTGGGAGGTGAGACCCGTTTCGTACGACAACTGGAGCACTGGTGATTATGTAGAGTGCGAGGCGGAGCCGCGCGACTTCGATCAGCTCGAGCTCACCTCTGGCCGGATGGTCTCAGTCGCGGCCGGCGATCGCTTCGTGGGTGCGCTGGGCGAGCGGGAGGCAACCCTCGAAGCCGTGGGATCGTGGCGCGGCGTCAACGACGACGGCCGCATGCACGTTCTGACGAGCGCAGGGCTGGTGGGGAAACTCACGTCTAGCGCTCCCTTGATGGGCGAGCCAATGCGAGCGACCTACCGAGGCCATGTGTTCGTTGATGGAAGGAAATTGCGGATGCGCGACTGCGTGGAAGTCGGTGAACCCAGGTCGTTCACAACCCCGACCATCCTGCTCATCGGCACATCGATGTCATCGGGAAAGACGACCGCCGGGCGCACGATCGTCCGACGCCTGAAGCGGACGGGGCGGAGCGTGCTTGCGGCGAAGCTGGCTGGGGCGGGTCGCTATCGCGACATTCTGGCCATGGCGGACGCCGGCGCCGACCACATCTATGACTTCGTTGACGCAGGCATGCCCTCGACCGTAGCCCCGCATGATGCGTACGCCGAGGCCCTTCAGGACCTCCTGACGCTCATGGCCTCCTCTGAGGCGGATGTTGCCGTTGTCGAGATCGGAGCTTCTCCGCTTGCGGCATACAATGGTGTTGCCGGAATCGACGCCGTACGCTCTTCGGTTCGTCTCACGGCGCTGGCTGCCGGCGATTTCTATGGTGTGCTTGGAATGCGAAAGATGCTTGACCTTCCGATCGACCTCGTGTGCGGGCCGGCGGTGAATACGACCGCCGGCATAGACCTTATCCGTGAGCACTGCGGACTGCCGGCACTGAACCTCGCAGGGACCGAGGACGTCACCGTACTGGATCGGATGCTGGAAGAAGCATTGGCCTGACCATCGGCAACGGACATGCCTTTCAGGGCGTTCATACGTCGGCGCAGCCCTGGATCCCCTAACCAAGTTCGTCCCTTAAGTCGTTTGCCCCTCATGCGTGGACTAGCCTACCTCTTACTCGTCACTGTGCTCATCGCAGGCTGCGGCCGTGAACAGAATCACGATGATGATGACCCATCGCCTGGAGCGATGGCTGACACCCTCACCCAGGAGGCGCTCGAGACGCACACTCCCGAGGAAGCCGCGAACCGCGCAGATTTTCGCGAGGCGATGGAGTACGCCACCACGCAGCAACTCGCGGCACTCTCGATCGGGGAGATCATGGTCGAGCTCGGCGAGCGCTACATGGGGCGTCCGTACATCGTCGGTCCGCTCGATGGGTTTGGGGAGGAGGTGCTCGTAGCCCGGCTCGACCGTTTCGACTGTTTCACCTTCGTTGAGGCCCTGATGGCGATGGCGCGCGGTATCGTCACGGGAGACACGACATATGCCGGTTATCTGCGTAGAACGGAAGAGCAGCGCTATCGCGACGGGCGCATGGAAGACTACTGCTCTCGATTGCACTACTTTACCGACTGGATCCACACGAACGCCGGGCGCGGTCTTCTCCGCGACGTGACCGCAGAGGTTGGAGGCAGACCGTTCGACAAGCAATTTGGATTCATGACGGCCAACCGCGAAGCATACGAGGCCCTGGAGGATGAGGCGCAGTTCCGATGCATCGGCGAGGTTGAGCGCGAGCTTAACGCGACCGTGCAGCACTTCTACGTCCCACAGGACGAGATCCGGACTGTCTATCAGCGACTTCAGCCCGGTGATATCCTGTCGATGTCGACGCACATCGACGGGCTAGACGTCACCCACGCCGGTCTGGCCTATCCCACCGACGGCGGCTTCGGGCTCCTGCACGCCTCGACCGACGGGGGCGTCAAGATCAACCACGACCTGCAGGAGTACGTCCAGAGCATCGGAGTCCAGAACGGCATCATCGTGGCGCGCGCTGTGTCCGAATAATGGCCTTTTGAGCGGCTCTGAGTGCCTAGTCCTGAGTTGTTAACAGTAAGGGCTTGCGGTTGCAGCCGGTTGGTCGTAGGATGTAACGGGCACTTCTCCGATCTATGGTCAGACTGTTACCGCGATGAACCACATACGAACCTCCGTCACGAGTGGTCCCCCCGCTTTCGTGATCTCCCGGGACTGGTCGGGGAATTACGTGTGGCTGTTGCGCGACGACCAGGGACGCGTAGTCGAGACGTCGACGCGTCGCTACGATACTTACGAGGCGTGTCGCCAGGCGATCGACCGTGTTCGTCGTTGCGCGCTTACCGCCGAGGTCAGCTAGTCCGCCTCTAGACTAC
>JBJHBB010000007.1:0-14919 GCA_050485265.1 Rhodothermales bacterium
GAACTGGCCTGCTCGTGCTCGCTCTCGCGCTGACCGCCGTCGGCAGCGCCGAGATGGCGGCTCAGGTGGTGCCGGCCGATACCCTTGACGTTCGAGACACCCTTGAGGTCGCCGCGGACACGCTCGACTCCCCGGTAGAACCTCTGGAAGCTGATCCGAGCGTGGAGCCCGCCCCGGCGTCAGATCCTCCGACCGCGCGGACAGGCGGCCTGGAGCACCCGATCCAGTTTTCGGCTCGCGACTCGCTGGTTGTGGTCTTTGGTGACGAGGAGATAGACGGGGACATCGGGACACTCTACGGTGAGGCACGTGCCCACTACGACGATGCCACTCTAACCGCGCACGAGATCGACTTGCTTTTCCAGCGCGAGATTCTTCGCGCTCGAGGGTTCCCCGACGATACCATTCTCGAAGGCCGACCTGCTTTTCAACGAGGACAGGAGGCGTTCACCGGGCGTGAGCTAGCCTACAACCTGGCCACACAGCGCGGACGAGTCGTCGGCGCGCGAACAGCTATCGACGACGGTTACATCCTTGGCGGGACGGTCGTTCAGGTAGGCGCCGATCTCACGTATGCGCAGGACGTGGTCTACACCACCTGTGAGTTCGAGGACCATCAGCACTGGGGCATACATACCCACCGCATGAAGGTGGTAGATGGAAGCTGGATCTACACGGGCGCTGCACGCCTCCACATCCTCGGAATTCCCACACCCGTCTGGCTGCCATTTGGCTTCTTCCCCGCAGCCGAAGGTCGCCGCAGTGGACCGTTACCTCCCGATTACGGCGAGCAGGTCGACCTCGGATTCTACCTTCGCAACGTCGGTTACTATTGGGCGCTGTCTGACTACTTCGATCTGCAGTTGTCAGGGGGATTCTATTCGTCAGGCAGCTACGAGAGCCAGGGCCTATTCCGATACGCGCGGCGATATCAGTACAGTGGATCGCTTCATCTGGGATTCAGATCAGAGCGCAGGGGCGAGTCGCAGGATCCGGATTTCTTCACGAGGACTGAGGGAGAGCTTCGCTGGCAGCACAACCAGACGCTGGACGCAGTCGGCAACACTCGGCTCTCAGGCAACGTCAATCTTCGCACCAGCGGTTACGCGCGGAGCATCGTGGCCGACTACGATCAGCGGGTACAGCAGCAGACCACATCAAACCTGAACTTCTCGCAGCGCTGGCGCAGTGGGCGCAACCTGACCCTCTCCTACCGCCAGACCCTAAACCTTAGTGACGGCTCTACGAACCTGACGCTACCCAACGTCGCGTTCAACCAGCCCCGAATATTTCCCTTCAGGCCTACCGGCGGAACCGGTCAACGCTGGTATGAGCAGATCGGGATCCAGTATTCCTTCTCCGGCCAGAACCAATACGTCTTCCCTGCAGCCGCGGACACCAGCGACGTCAACTGGCTGGACGGGCTGCTATCCTACGACGATTTTCGGCGCGCCACGGGGTTGACCGAGCGCTTCAACGCACGTGCGACCCACAACATCCCTGTTTCGGCCTCCCTCCCGATCCGAGGCATCCCGTTGATCGAGGCCATGCAGCTCGACGTCAATCCGAGCATGTCGTATCGAGAGGAGTGGTTTGCCTCTCGTCGAGAAGCGCGCGTGGGTGCTGACGGATTCGTCGAGCGCGATGCTAACGGAAACATCGTCTTCGACACGGTGACCGGCTTCACCGCCGTCCGGCAGACTACGTTCAACGTCGGTACGTCCACTCGCATCTTCGGGACCTTCCCCTGGCGAGTGGGCAGATGGGACGGTTTTCGACATGAGATGCGGCCCACGGCCTCGTTCAACTTCGCTCCAGACCTGACAGGTGCCTTCTGGGGACGAGTGCGGACGATCACCGAGCCAGATGGGAACGTAGTCGAGTACGCCGTTCGCCAGGACGTGTCGGCGCAAAGTCAGCCGCAGCGGTCGCTCAATCTTTCGCTGTCCAACATTTTTCAAACTCGGGTCGTGAGCGAGGACGAGACTGGTGCCATCCAGCGTCGCGTGGTTCCGCTACTGAATCTCGACCTGGCCACCGGCTACGACTTCGCGCGTGACTCGCTCAACTGGCGAGACGTGACCATGCAGGCCCGGAGCACGATCGCGGATCAGGTCAGCGTCAGTCTCACGGCCACGTACTCGCCGTACGCGGTCAACGAGGTGGGTACGGTTCAGAATCAGTTGTACTTCGACCAGTCCGGAAGGCCGCTGCGATTCCTTCGAGCTAACCTAAGCGCATCGACCCAGTTGCGAGGCGGCCAGGCTGGCGGCGGCCCGACGGTGGGTGCGCCAACGCGACGCCCGCCGCTGGTTCCAGAGCTGGATCCGGACGGGCATGGGCTGTACCCATACGACTACCGCCGACCCGATCTGGGCTTCGTCGACTTTGAGATACCCTGGTCACTGGGACTTGACTTCAACTACGGTATCAACCGCAACTTCTTCGGCGGCGACGATCAGGTCTATGCAACCCTCAACTCGAACTTCGATCTGGGCGTGACTGAGCACTGGCGCCTGTCGGGTCGGTCAGGCTTCGACTTCAAGGAGATGGATTTCGTGCCAACTCAGATTTCGGTTCTTCGCGACCTGCACTGCTGGGAGATGAGCTTTACCTGGTTGCCCTTCGGGCAGGTTCGCGCCTTCTCATTCTCGATCTATGTGAAGAGTGGTCATCTGCGTGACCTGCTGCGTCTGGACGTACCCAATGTGGATAGGACCTCTTACTTCCAGTAATACTTTAAGGGTGGCGATTTAGAATCTAATTGTGCCCGCCGATACTGGCAGCGGCTCAATCTGGACCTGAGAACCTTTATATTGTGGATAACGTTACCGCACACATGCAAGTCCACACCCCCATCACCACACCCGGCAGTTCCGACGTACGCGCCCTCCTCGAGGGCCTGCGGGAACGGCGGGCACGTACCGCCCTTGATCGGGATATCGGCAAACGAGTGCGCGATGTGATGGAGGGTGACTTGAGCCCGTCTGTTCACGGGCTTCACTTTTATGTGTTTGAGGGAGCGGTTAGCGTCTACGGCGCCGTTTCTACTTTCGCCGACCGCGATTGCGTGGTGACCGCGCTTGCCGCAGTCCCTGGAATCAATCAGATCGCGGACCACCTGACCGTGCTCAGTTAAGCCGGTGGAGCCTTGTTGCTTCAGACCCGCTTGACCCAGGCGTTCTCCACCCGAGCGAACCCGAGACGCTCGTAGAAGCCTGAAGACAGGTCTGAGTCCCGGAGAAGCAGTTCCGTGCCTCTGGTGCGCTCCATCACTTCCGCGATCAGGCGCTTTCCGATGCCAAGGCCCTGCACGTCCGGCTCGACGGCAAGATCCGCAAGGAGCGAGTACAGCACATGGTCCGTCAACACGCGCGCGATTCCGACGAGCCGATCACCCTGCCAGGCAGAGATCACCAGCTGCGATCGATTGAACATGTTAAAGATTGCCTCTCTGTCACCTGTGGGCCTCAGAAGTGGTGCACGACGATAGAGCGTTGCGATCCGGGTTGCGGTGAGACCTTCCATCCCCTCGCGGATCTCAACGTTGGGTTGTGCGTCGATGGCTGACATGGCTACGAGGGGCCGATGGATGTTGGCGGGAGTCAGAGGTCGTTGACGACCCATCGAAAGCCGGCTGCACGCAGGAAGATCCGCTCGGGGACGTGAGTAACGGGGCTCGTCCAGATTCGAAGCTGGACGGGACCGTCTGAACCGCTTACTTCGCACGTCCATTCGGAGTAGGGTCCCATGAATTGCTGGGCCAGCAACCGCGCTGCAACAGCACCCTCTGCCTCATCCCCGAGGACGCGAAGCGACGTGGGTCGAATCGCAAGGAGTGCACCTCCTGGCCGGTCTTGCGGTGGTGCCAGGATACCGATGAGTTGCTCGTCCGAGATGACATTGCTGCCGCCAAGGAACGAAGCGACGAATGCCGTTGCGGGCTCTTCGTAGAGTCGTTGGGGCGGACCCGACTCGATGATCCTGCCGTCCCGCATTACGGCCACCGTGTCCGACAGAGCCAGAGCCTCGGTCTGATCGTGCGTGACGTAGATCGATGTCGTCCCAAGCTCGCGCTGGAGTGTCTTCAGTTCGCGTCTGGTCTCCTCGCGAAGGGTGAGATCGAGGTTTGACAACGGCTCGTCGAAGAGCAGCACGTCGGGCTCGACCGCGATGGCGCGTGCAAGCGCCACTCGCTGCTGCTGACCTCCGGAAAGATCAGAGACCGCGCGGTCGGCCAGTTCATGCATCCCCACGCGTGCAAGCGCAGAGTGCACACGACTCGCAATTTCGGCCTTCGGTCTGCGCCGAACTTTGAGCCCGTAGCCCACGTTGCCGGCGACGGTCATATTGGGGAAGAGCGCGTAGCTCTGAAACACCATAGCGGAGGGCCGTGACTGCGGGCTGCTGCCGGTGACGTCGGCGCCGCCGATATGGACGGAGCCGCTATCCGGGGCCTCGAAACCGCCGATCAGACGAAGAAGCGTCGTCTTGCCACACCCGCTCGGCCCAAGCAGGGAGACGAACTCACCTTTGCGTACGTGGAGCGATGCGTCGTCGACGGCCCGCACGTCACCGAAGTGCTTGCTGACTCGCTCGAGGACTACTCCGTCGCGCATCGTTCGAGGGGCCGGTTGGGTCCCCTCGACCATCCAGAGGGGTGGTGGGCGTCAGTTGGCGATCGCCGCGGTGACCTTCTCGGCGGCCTCCTTCAGAAGGATCGCGCTCTCGATCTCGATACCGGAGGTGCGGAGGATTTCCATGCCCTCCTCGGCATTGGTGCCCTGAAGACGCACGATCAGCGGAACGTTGATGTCCACGTTTCTCGCAGCCTCAACCACACCTCGGGCCACGCGGTCGCAGCGCACGATGCCACCGAAGATGTTGACGAGGATGGCCTCGACGTGCGGATCCTTAAGGATGATCCGGAAGCCGGCCTCGACCGTCTCGGCATTGGCGCCGCCTCCCACATCGAGGAAGTTGGCCGGCTCGCCGCCCGCGAGCTTGATGAGGTCCATCGTGGCCATCGCCAGACCAGCGCCATTGACCATGCAACCGACGTTGCCATCGAGCTTGATGTAGTTGAGGTGATGCTCGCTCGCCTCGACCTCGAGCGGGTCCTCCTCGTGGATGTCGCGCAGCTCTTGCAACTCCGGCCGACGGTAGAGTGCATTGTCGTCGAGGTCGATCTTGGCGTCGAGCGCGACGATGTTACCGTCGTCCGTCCGTACGAGCGGGTTGATCTCCGCCGTCGACGCGTCGGCATTCTCGTAGGCCTGGTAGAGCGCCACGATGAACTTCACGACCTGCTTGGCCATGTCGCCTTCGAAGCCCAGGCGATCGGCAACGTAGCGTGCCTGGAACGGCTGAAGACCGATCGAGGGATCGACCCAGACTCGAACGATTGCGTCAGGATTGCGCTCGGCGACCTCCTCGATCTCGACACCGCCCTCGACCGACGCCATCAAGACGTTCATCTTGCGGCCGCGGTCGAGCGTGACGCCCACGTAGTACTCATGCGCGATGTCTTCTGCAGCGGTGATCAGCACCTTGCGGACGAGCTGGCCTTCCGGGCCGGTCTGCGGGGTCACGAGCGTCATCCCCAGAATGGCCTCAGCTTTCTCCCGAACGTCGTCAACGCTCGGTGCGAACTTCACGCCACCGCCCTTGCCCCTTCCCCCTGCGTGGATCTGCGCCTTCACCACGAACTGCTCGACGCCGTCGGCCCGCATGCGCTCGGCGGCCGCGACGGCCTCCTCGACGGTGTCGGCGACCTCGCCGCGCTGCACGGTCACGCCGTGCTTGCTCAGAATCTCCTTGGCCTGGTATTCGTGCAGCTTCATGCGAGGGGTAGGGTGAGTCGGGGAGTTGTCGAAAGGGGCACGAAGCTACGCATGCCGCCGCCGAGGGGCACCATCGAGGCGCAGCGAGGCGTTCGTTCTTCGCCGCATGTTTACCCCCTTGCACAGCGGAGCGACCGCTGCATACGCACAATTCAGTGACCACGATCGATCAACACATCATCAAGCGCATGCTGGCCGCCACAGGCCTACTGATGGTGATCATCGTGGTCTTCTTCGTCGTGCTCGACTACCTCGAGCACATGGACGACTTCATGGACCGGGGCGCATCCTGGGACGAGGTGGTATTCACGTACTACCTCAACTACATCCCGGAGATGATCCGGCTGACGTCTCCGCTGGCCATCTTCCTCGCAGCGATCTATGTAGCCGGACGCCTGGCTCAGTCGCTTCAGATCGTCGCCCTTCACTCGGCCGGCGTGTCGCTGATGCGATTGATGGTCCCCTTCGTGATCGTCGGCGTAGCACTCACGGTGGGGATGTTCTTCTTCAACGGGTGGCTCGTCCCGCGCACGCAGGCAGAGGTGCTCGAATTTCAGAGTCGCTACCTACGAACAGCGGCGGAGCCCGTCCAGACCGGGCAGGTCATCCGACCGAATGCGCCTGGGAGCATTCTCAGCGTGGGGTTCTACGATCGGCGTGAGAGTCGGGGATATCGGATCACTCTTTCGGATTTCGACCTGGGTGATGATGGTCTGCCCGACCGTCTCCGGCACCGCCTCGACGCGGCCGAGATGTCCTGGGTGGACTCTCTCGAGGTCTGGCGAATGCGGGACGTCCGCGTGAGAGATTTCGACATGGGCGGCGCGCAGCGGTTTGAATCAATGCTGGACACCTCGCTGGCGATCCTCCCGGCCGACCTGGCCCGAACCGAGCGCGACGCCGAGAGGCTAACCATCCCCGAGGCCGCGGAGTACCTCAGCAGCCTTCGAAGGGTCGGTGCAGACCGACTCGGACGACCCCTTGTGGCCTACTACTCCAAGTTCAGCTACCCGCTCGCGAACCTGATCCTGGTCCTCATCGGTGTTCCGATCGCCTCGGTGCGAAGGCGGGGCGGCCAGGCCGCACAACTCGCGATCGGGCTCCTGATCGCATTCGCCTACCTGTCTGTGCAAAAGCTGACCGAGCCCTTCGGTTACACAGAGGCCCTCCCCCCGCTGCTTGTCGCCTGGCTGCCCCATGTGCTTTTCGCATGCCTTGCGGTAATTGTGATCACGCGCACTAGGCGGTGACCCGCTGACCAGCCCAGCGTTGAGTGGGCAACCGTTTGCCGGTAGATTGCTGTTCTCACAAACACCTGAAGGATGCTCCGCACCTCCCGTACACCCCTTGTCATTTGCGCCGCTTTGCTCCTGGTGCTCGGACCTGTGGCCCTCGCACAGGAAGAAGCCGTCGGTTATCAGACGCCGTCGCCCGAACTCGCGTCGTTGGTCGATATGCCCACGCTGCCTGGCGTCTCACTCAGTCCTGACCGAACATGGTTTGCGGAATTGGAGAGACAGGCGCTCCCGGGAATCGTTGACCTCGCTCAACCGGAGATCGGCCTCGCCGGAACTCGGATCAATCCGAACACGAACGGACCGAGCCGGTCCGCTGCCTTCACCGCCATACGCCTTGCCAGCATCGAGCACGCGGATCAACGAGTGACGGTCACCGGACTGCCGGACGAGGCGCGAATTCGCAATCTGTCCTGGAGCCCGGCCAACGATCGGATCGTGTTCACGCTGGACTATCCCGACGAAATCGCGCTTTACACCGCATCGATCGGCGCGCCCGAGGCTACGCGCATCCTGGACCGCAGTCTCAACAACACGCTCGGACGCCCCTATTCGTGGCTCGACGACGGCCGCTTGATTGTGCGAGCTCTCTCAGGCGACCGTGGTGAGGCGCCGCAAATGCCGCTCGCCTCCAGCGGACCTAACGTGCAGGAGACCACCGATCGCGCAGCGCCTGCACGCACGTTCCAGAATCTCCTGAGCAACGCCCACGACGAGGCACTCTTCGACCACTACTTCACCTCAGAGCTCCTACTGGTTGGACTTGACGGGTCGGCCACAGATCTTGGCATTGATGGTGTAATCAGAAGCGTTGCACCGTCGCCAGATGGCCGGTACTTGCTAGTTCAGCGCACCGAGCGACCGTACTCGTACCTGGTACCCCTCTCTCGATTCCCGAATCGCGTCACCATCCACGATGCCAATACCGGCGATCTGGTCACGACGCTGGCGGAGCAACCTCTCGCGGAAAACATCCCGCTCGGATTCGGCTCGGTGATGGAAGGTCCGCGCTCTTTCCAGTGGCGGCAGAACGCTCCGTCCACGGTCGTCTGGGCCGAGGCGCTGGACGGGGGTGACATCCGGGCCGAGGCTGACCATCGCGACATCATTTACATGCTCGGTGCGCCCTTCGACGGCGAGCCTGAAGACCTGTTCGTTACGACGCTCCGGTACGCGGGAATCCAGTGGACGGACGCCGGCGGCGCACTCATCAATGAGTTTCTGTATTCCACCCGGATGCGACGCGTCACGCTTGCACTGCCGGACGTCGCCGGCAGCGATGTCATGATGGTGATGGAGTATTCGACGGAGGATGCCTACAACGATCCCGGATCCCCGATGACGGTGCCCGACGACGACGGGACGCCGCTGGTTCTGACCTCCGAAGACGGAATGGTCGTCTACATGGCTGGCCAGGGCGCATCGCCCGAAGGCAACCGCCCCTTCGTGCGAATGATGAACCTCGAAACGGGCGAGACCAGGGAGCTCTTCCGATCCGAGGATCCGTACTACGAGATTCCGGTCGCCCTGGTTGGGGATGACGGTCGTCATCTACTGACGCGCCGCGAGAGCCGGACGGAGATTCCCAACTACTTCCTCAGAAATCTCGACACGGACCAGATCGAGGCTATCACCAGTTTCACGGATCCCTACCCGGAGCTCCGGCAGATCCCGCGTGAGGTGGTCGAGTATGAACGAAGCGACGGTGTGCCGCTATCGGCCGTGCTCTACCTCCCGCCCGACTACGACGCCGAGCGGGACGGCCCCCTCCCGACGCTCGTCTGGGCTTACCCCCGCGAGTTCGCATCGAC
Organism: Rhodothermales bacterium; assembly: GCA_050485265.1. Classification (GTDB taxonomy): domain Bacteria; phylum Bacteroidota; class Rhodothermia; order Rhodothermales; family JANQRZ01; genus JBJHBB01. Next base: position 8,950 of record JBJHBB010000007.1, read on the forward strand.
GGCTGCCGCCGGGCAGCGCCGCGACTCCCCGAACCAGTTCACCAACATCAGTCACTGGGGACCCGTGGGGATGGTGCTGCGGGGCTACGCCGTGCTCGATAACGCAGCTATGCCGATCGTTGGCGATGAAGGCGTCGAGCCCAACGACACTTTCGTGGAGCAGCTCGGCATGAACGCCGAGGCGCTGATCGCCGAGGGTGCACGGCGCGGCGTGGTAGATCCTGAGCGAGTGGCTGTTGGCGGACACTCGTACGGCGCGTTCATGACAGCGAACCTGCTGGCCCACACCGACCTGTTCCGAGCGGGCATTGCGCGCAGTGGAGCCTTCAACCGATCACTGACGCCGTTCGGATTTCAGCGGGAGGAGCGCACGTACTGGGAGGCCCCTGACGTCTACAACACGATGAGTCCGTTCATGCAAGCGCATCGAATCTCCGCTCCGCTGCTGATCATTCACGGCGAGGAGGACGACAACTCGGGCACCTTCCCCATGCAAAGCGAGCGCCTCTACAACGCCATGAACGGACTAGGAGGACACGCCCGACTGGTTATGCTCCCCCACGAGAGCCACGGATACCGCGCACGTGAGTCTCTGCTGCACATGCTGTGGGAGACGGAGCGCTGGCTCGATCAGCACGTCAGGCCGGTCCGCGATCAGGCTGCAGCCGGCGGCTGAATTCATAGCGGCCGTCCCGAAACGGGGCGGCCGCTACTTCTTCACCACTCGGTCGGATTACTGGACGACGGTGAAGGCTCGAACCAGCTCGCCGTCTGGCGTCACGATGCGGGCGAAATACATCCCCGATGACAAGCCGTCCAGAGCGAGCGGCAGCACATGGGCGCCGGGCACTAGCGAGCCGAAGTCGACGCTGCTCACCTCGCGCCCGAGTCCGTCATGCACCACGACCCGCGTGGGCAGCTCGCGCTCCATCTCGAGTTCTTTGCGAGTGGCGTCGCGCGCGGGGTTAGGGAAGAGTGATCTGAGGACGAATGCTCCGGCCACGGCGGGCGGAGGCGCAGACGAAGACTTCCGAGCGATTGCGGCGGCTGCGGTGTAGACATAATCTCCCGACACGTTGCCGTTGCCGTCAGCCGCGTTCGCAGCCACGTATACCGTCACGAGGTCCGGGGCAACCTCCTCCGCCGGGGCGATCCACTGCATCTCCCACGTGTCGACGAAGCGCCCTGCCGTTGTGTGCGTGACGTAGACGGGGTCACCAAACGAAAAGCGCGTGTTGACGGCATCGGTTATCACTAGCTCACCAATGTGGTTGCCGTCGGCATCCTGCACGGATAGCTGGAAGCCCTGCACGGGGTCGTCACCGACGGGTTCGGTGGTATTGTCGAGGACAACCGCCAAGGTGTAAACCTGACCCGGCTCGTAGACCTTCGGTCCCTGGATCTCGACCGAGCCCGTGCCTTCGTTCACCTCGAACTCGGCATGACAAGTGTGACAGGTGCCGGCATCGGCAGGGCCGCCTGAGTAGCCGGGCACGACTCCGCTCGATGAGGAGCTCCCGTAGATGGGGAAAAGCAAGAGAAAGACGCCTACCAGCGAGGCGACAGATGCGTAAAGCAGGCGCATGCGTGGACTATGAACGAGGTATGTGGACGGACAGTCCAGGATACCTTCGCTCCACCCGCTTGACAACCCGAAAGACTCTACACCGGAATGATGGTCGCTGCGAGCACGTCGTCCAGCTTCTGGATCCTGCCCAGCGTGTCCGTGTCCGGGCGCCCATCGAATCGGATCCGCGCACAGGCCGCTTCAGCGTCAGCGAAGATCAAGTTCTCCATTTCCTGGACGTTCCACTGCGCGCCCCGGACCTCGTTGAGCACCCCGGCCAGCACGCCCACGCGATCGCGATGCCTGACCGTAAGAAGATGTGTCGCGGGCGAGTGGTCCGCGATGTTGACGCAGTTCTCCACGCGACCGGTGTCTGCATAGGTCGTGATCACGCGAATGGCCTCCTCGCCAATCGCCGTCGATGCCTCCTCGGTCGACGCGCCGATATGGTGCGTGATGTAGACGTGGGGCTCCGCGGCAAGTGGATGCTCAAATGAGGTTCGCTTGTCCGCAGGCTCGTTTGAGGGGACGTCAGTCGCGTACCAGATACCCTTCTCGCTAATCCCATCCGTTACGGCCGCCTCGTCCACGATAGTCGATCGCGCCGTATTGATGAGGAAGGCTCCCGGCCGCATGGATGAGACGAAGTCGCGATCTACGAGGTGGCGCGTGTCGGCGGTCGAGGCGACGTGGAGTGAGATGATGTCCGCCTGCTCGGCCACGGCCATCGGGGATTGCGCGCGCCGCACGCCGAGGTCGCCCGCGGCCGCATCGGTAAATGACCGGCTCCAGGCGACAACCTGCATATCGAAGGCGTGGGCCCGACGAACCATCTCCGTTCCGATGCTCCCCATTCCAATCAGGCCCAGTGTTCGGCCCTTTAGTCCCTCTGCTTTGGAGAACTCGCCTTTGTCCCATTTCCCCTCGCGGGCAGCCTGCACGTTGTCAGGGATGCGTCGGTCCAGCGACAGGATCAAACCAAACGCCAGCTCAGCCACCGCAACGGCGTTCTTGCCAGGGCAGTTGGACACGAAGATGCCTCTGTGCGCTGCGCCTTGCACGTCGATCGTGTCCGTACCCGCGCCCGCTCTGACTACGAGTTCCAGCGCAGACGATGCATCCAGATCTGCGGCCGTCACCCTGGTCGAGCGAACTACAAGGACCGTCGGTTCGAAGGATGCGATGGCCTCGGTGAGCGCACCACCTTTGAGGCCCGCATCGACATGAACCGTGTGCCCGGCACGCTCGAGGGTACCGATGGCCTCGGGAGCCAGTTTGTCAGCAATGAGGATCTTCATGAAGGAGGTAGAGGTGGCGGATCGAGGGACTAGAAGCGATGGACTAGCAGACCGCTGCGGAGCTTCGGTTCGAACCAGGTGGACTTGGGTGGCATCAACTCACCCGCGTCGGAGACGGCGAGCAATTCTTCAGGTTGTGTAGGGTACATCGAAAAGGCTGCCTGCGCCCTCCCGGAGTCCACCAACTCTTCCAGCTCACCCGTCCCGCGAATACCCCCGACGAATCCGATGTTAGCGTCGCGTCTGGGATCGATGATTCCTAGCATGGGCTCAAGGAGATGCTCCTGCAGCCGGGCTACGTCCAGGCGGTCGGAGGTGCCGTTGTTCTTGGTCTCGGGCAGGGTGATGCCTTGCCAGGTGCCGTTGACGTAGATCGATACCTTGCCGGGCAGCGCCGGCTCCTTCCCCGACGGACTCTCGACATCGAAGCGCTCTCGGAGCGCAGCCTCGAAGGCCGCCGGGCCGTCCGAGAGGTGATAAACGACGCGGTTGTACGGGAGGATGAGCATCTCGTCCACCGGAAACAGCGCTGCTAGGAAGTACTGCGCACCGGGTGCGCCGGACAACTGCTTGGCGACGCGGCTCGCTGCCGCTGACCGGTGGTGGCCGTCGGCAACGTAGAGGCGTTGTACCGCCGCGAAGGCCGAGGTCACCTCGAGTGAGTCAGCAATTCGCCAGATCGTGTGCTGAACACCGTCGTCCGCCGTGAAGTCGTACAGCGGGTCGACTTCCATGGATCGACCGATCGCCTCTTTGATCCGCTCTCCGCCGCGGTAGGCCAGCATCACCGGCTCGGCGTGCGCACGCTGAGTGAGGATATGCCGCGTGCGGTCATCCTCCTTGTCGGGCCGGGTACGCTCGTGCTTCAGAATCAGATCGTCGTCGTACTCCTTCACCGAGACCAGTCCATAGATGCCGTGCTGTGCGCGGCCGTCCATCACGAGCCGGTAGACGTACAGACTGGGCTCCTGGTCCTCCAGGAAGGCGTCGCTCTCCGCGAGCCGATCAAGGTTGTCCTTCCCCAACTGATTGACCTGGTCATCGTGCTCGTCGATGCCAGGATGGAGGTCGATCTCCGGTCGAATGACGTGAAGGAAAGATTGTGGCTTGCCCTCGGCCAGACGACGCGCCTCATCGCTGTCGATGACGTCGTATGGAACGGATGCAATGTCCTGCGCACGGCCCGGCGCAGGTCGTAGTGCGCGAAACGGAAGTACGACCGCCATGCTGGGTAGAGTTGAAAGATGGGACGGGGAGGTGCGCCGAAAAGTAAGCCGGGGCCCGGAACGGGATCCTGCGGTGTGTCCAAATAACGATTAAGCACCTGGCACGCCTCTCTCCGCGCTCCGGCATTCGACAGCAGTTCATGTCCTCACCTTGCCCAGCACTGTCGATACTCGTATACTGTGCCTCTTGCGCAGCGCGCAACACTCTGCGGGGTGGAGAAGTGGTATCTCGTCGGGCTCATAACCCGAAGACCGCGGGTTCGAATCCCGCCCCCGCTACCAGACAAGACGCCGGCTCCCTCTGGGGGTCGGCGTCTTTCGTTCTGGGGGTCTAGCGGCGCCAACTCGGGCCGCGTGGATGAACGGCGAGGAACTGATACCGTCGACTACCATAGCGCTCTCAACTCCGTTGGCTCCGTCGAGCATAGCTTGCACAATCGCCCTGTGCATTAGCGAGGCTGTTGGGTAACACCTACTTCCTAGACTTATTGGGAGTGAGCGCCTTCGCGATCAGCGGCGCACTGGATGCCATTCGCAACAACCTCACCTCTGGACTCCACGCCCGATCCCATGGCTAGAGAGAAGAGTCCGGACTTTGGCCTCGCGCCACCCGGATACCGACTGCCCTCATCCACGCACCTCGGCGGTGTACGCCTCCAGGTTGCCGACCTCGGCCGCTCACTCGATTTCTACGAGGGCGTGCTCGGCATGCGGGTAATCGACCGCACCGCTGGCCAAACCGTTCTCGGTACACAGAAAGGTGAGCGGCCGCTCGTCGAGCTGGTTGAGAAGCCGGGTGCGCGGCCAGCGCCGCGGCATGGCCGGCTCGGGCTCTATCACGTGGCGTACCTGCTGCCGGACCGTGCCGCACTCGGTCGCTTCGTGCAGCACGTCGCCCGGCTCGGTATACCCGTCGGCTCGGCCGACCATCTCGTGAGTGAGGCGCTGTACCTCACCGATCCCGACGGACTCGGCGTCGAGGTCTACGCCGATCGGCCGCGCAGCAAGTGGCGCCGCAACGGTCAGCAGCTCGTCATGGCCACCGACCGTCTCGACCTTCAGGACCTCGCGGCCGAAGCCGGCGTCACGCCCTGGACAGGCGCGCCTGCGGGTACGTCCGTTGGGCACATTCACCTCCATGTCGGTGACCTCGACCAAGCTGCGGCGTTCTATCACGATGCGCTCGGCCTGGACAAGACCGTGTGGGGGTATCCAGGTGCTCTTTTCTTCTCGGCGGGCGGCTACCACCACCACCTCGGAACCAACGTCTGGGCCGCTGGCGCGCCTCTCGCTGGGGACGAGGATGCACGTTTGCTCGACTGGACACTCGTCCTCCCCGACCAGACCGACGTCGAGGCCGCCGAGGAAAGTCTAGCCGCCGCCGGAAACCGCGTCGACCCGGACCATCTAGTAAGCGACCCCTGGGGCACCAAGCTTCGCCTCGCCACGACCGACTGAAAATCCCCGATCCTTATGACTGTTGAGATTTACTCCGACATCGCCTGCCCCTGGTGCTACATCGGTGAGCGCCGGTTCGATCGTGCGCTGGCCGCTTTCCCACGGGCCGACGAGGTCGAAGTCGTCTTCCGTCCCTTCCAGCTCGACCCGACGATGCCGACGACACCGCGCCCGCTGACAGAGTCCTTGCGCAAGAAGTTTGGAGAGAGACTGGAGAACATGTTGGACCAGACGGCAACAACGGCAGGTCACGACGGCCTCGATCTCCGCTTCGATGAGGCGATGGCCGTAAACACCTTCACCGCGCACCGGCTGCTACACTTCGCGCTGAATCAGGGCGGCTCGCCGACACAGCGAGCCCTCGCCGAGAAGCTCTTCGAGGCGTACTTCACCAATGGCCAGGATGTAGCCGATCACTTGG
>JBJHBB010000008.1:0-7544 GCA_050485265.1 Rhodothermales bacterium
CCCCCAGTTAGCATTCCGCTCCAGTCCAGCGAACTACCGCTTGCGGAGTCTGCAGGACATCGTCGCGTCTGGCACGAGGGTTCTGTGGGAGATCCCATCCGTCATGGCAGCGTCAAAGATATAGGTACTCGTGTAGCCCCTTCGCAATCTGCTCTATCACACCCTGATCTGGGAACTTGGTATGGATACCGATATTTGCGGAGGAAGCCGACGGGTCGAAGCCGCTCGACTCTCTCGTCATACGCAGGGGATCCAACCCAAGGAAGGACAAGAGTCCGTCCCGTACTAGTGAGTTTGATGCGAACTCCTCGAACCTCAACACGGCTATCGAGTCTCGGGCTGCCCCCGTATCGGCAATACTCGAGAGGTTCTCATACTTCGTCCGCATTCCGCCTATGAAATCTGGAGCAGGCTCTACGCTTCGATTGTTATACTGATCGGCGTACTGATCACGAGGATCACGGATCACAAAAACCAACTTCGCCCTTGGTAGCAACTGCAACAAGCGGCTTTCGCCATCTTTGGTGAGATTGACAGCGAGAGCGGAACCCCCCGGGGGCACCCCCCGACGCAGGATCAGTTCCAAGAATTCCCCGAACTCGCGGCGAACCAATCTTGGGAGGTTGTCGGGAGACTCTGCGACCCTCGCAAGCATCTCTGCTGCAGATCGGGCAAAGAAAACCCTATCTTCTGTATCCCCCTGAAAGAACGTTCTGAGACAGTAGTTGGGGTCCGTTGCACCGATGCCGAGTACTTGCTCGCCTACAAAGGACAACAGCCCTCGTCGGGCTTGACTAGGTGACTCGGCAAGGCCCGCGAACAGCCGGGCAAGACTAGGCGAGCCACGATAGCGGTCACCTAGCACCAGCCTTACGTCCTGGTGATCGAGCAGGTAATCCCTGACTGCACCCGCACCGGAGAACTCGAAGCCGCTCAGAAGCACGACCCCGTCACCCCGCCGCTCAGTCAAAGAACTTCTCTCCGTCTCGCTGCCTTCTCGCGTAGCAAGATTCGCATCGAGTGCGCGGTTCGTAGCCACTGCGCCAACCATCGAGGCTGCCACGAGCACTGCTTCGTCCTGGGTATCTCCTTCCGAGAGCGGTCGCAGCAGGCTAGCGTTCGCGCTCATGAATTGTCGCAGGACTTCAAGGTCACCTGAGACCGCAGCGTCGACGAATCTGTCCAGATTACTTGCAGCCGCTTGGCGCATGCGGATGCGATCCGCGAGCTGCCTTGCTCGCTCATGAAACTTCGTTGCCTCGGCAAGGCCCGCAGTCTCTATAGCAGCGTCGTCCTGGCCATCGCGCTCCTGGGCTAAGGCAAGGTGGTATTCTGCTAGACCCGGCCTAGCGAGCCCGTGAGTGTAGATGTCCTCCCAAAGTTGAGCAGCATCGCGAGAGCGGTTTCGCGTCTTTAGCCGCGCGGCCTCCACATGGAGCTTGCCGGGGTGGCTGAAGGGAAGCAAGCTATCGCACGCCATCTCCGCATCCTTCAGCGCCATTCGGTGGCTCGTCCGGTACGCCTCCGACTCTGGAGCTCGTCTTCGGCGTAGTTCCCGCAGGAAGGCGGATCCGTGTCGACCCATGGACGCGGCGAGGTGGACTCTGCCACCGCCCGTGTCGCCAGAGTAGTAGAGCACAAATGCTGCAAGAGCGGCTTCCTCTGGTGAGAGCCCCTCCTCATCCCAGGATCCCACCTTCTTGACCAATTCTAGGGCGCTATCCCACTGCGCCTTGGCTACATGGATCTCAACCCGACGCCAAGCTGCTTGGCGGTCACTCGCTCCTGCATCCGGGGACAACTCAGAAGCAAAGTCCTCCGGACCGCTGGCACTGATCGTGGGACCCCTCGTATCAGGGGGCAAGGCTCCCGCAGAGGCCTTGGTCGCGGACCGCGGCTCTGCTTGGCTGCGCTTGCTCGACCTTGCTTCTCCGACGAGAGCGCGCTTGACCGCGCGTGCACACCTAGTTGCCAAACGCACCATCATCGTTCCCGTACAAGCTTCGATGTTGACAGGCCGCCTGCAGCGCAAATGACACGAGCGATGCGGGTGGCTGAAGAGGGCCCCCTGAGCAGGTGCTGATTATCCTCGAAGTATCCTCTCTGCGTTCTGAGCGCCTCTTCGCGGAACGGTGTATCCGCAACTAACTGTGGCAGCACATCCACCATTTCACGTTCAGAATAGACAGCTCTCGCAATTCCCATCTCGTCCAGAGGGACGGGGAGGGGCTCACCACTCAAACTTGCGGCGATGGCGGGACAGCCACTCAGTGCGGCTTCCACCAGGGCATTGCTCCAGCCCGAAACAACGGCCGTTGACTGAACAAGGTGTTCATGCAGACTTCCTTCGGTACTCACCTCGAAGTCTAGCGACGACGAAAAGTGGGCCAGAACCTGACGATATGCCCGCGTGCGCGCAGCTGATTCTCGCGGGTGGGGACGGACTAGGAGCTTGACATCTCCACGAGTAGCAACGGCAGCGACGGCAACAGACTTGATGAGCTGAGTTGCCACAGGTAGGGAGAAGAGTTGCATGGCAAGCAGGATCTGTAGGTCTTCCACAGGACGCTGTGCGCCGTTAGCATACTGACTCGTTATAGAGTCGAACCGGGGGAACCCCGTAATCTCAACGTTCTCTCTCGTTACGCCGTAGTAGCCGGTGTATAGATTTGCTGCATACGAGTCGAAGGCAGTCACAACGCGAGCTTGGAACGAGGGGAAGATTGGATCGCGCCCATCGAGTAGCGGCTGGACGGTCACCGTAGGAATTCCATGAGCGTTGGCGAGCCGTATCGCTACACTGTCGATTGACTTTTTCTCCCTCGCAGTGACCACAACCGACGGACTGTGCTTGGTAAGGTAGTCGTCGAAGGACGCAGCAAACCTTCGACAGCTAGGCAGGACCTTTCCAATCAAACGCCTAGTTTCACTCTCGACTAGATGCCTAACGCCCTCCAGCGCGCCGAGCTCGGGAAGGTCGATGGTCGGCGTCGGCACCAAATCGATTCCACACCTAGCCCTACGAGCGTCGCTTGGACTCTCCCCCTGCGCGCCTAATGCGAAACGATGATCCACGTGCACGGGGTAACCCTCTTCGTGCAATCTGGAATAGGACTCGTAGGCGGACCAGTGCTTGGGGGGGCCTGGAAGGCTTAGGACGCCGACCGCCCCCACCCTTGCAAGCTCTCGGGCAACGGGCGCCAGTGTTGCGGAGTAGATCGGCGCTCGGCGGGCAACTATGCAGGGCCGGTTGCGGACAACGTCAACAGTCTCGCTGGAGATTGAGTCCGGAACGCTAGAGGACCCTCCCCCCATCAATCCCGAGTAGAGTCGCGACACTTCCTCCACCGAGTTTCCCAGGGAGGCAGCTTCCACTGCGGTTTGACTACCGTTAGGATGCAGCAAGTGGACCCGGTCGGATCCGAAACGTTCGATCGCGGAACTCAAGAGGGCGCTCGAAAGACGCCCCTCGCCCACGACGAACACAGCGGATGTGAACCTCGGACTATGGATAACGGATTGAAGTGCATCAAAGACACGCAGGTGCTGCAGGGCTGCGGCGTTGAAATCGTACCGCAGCGCCTCGCCGATTTCCACTCCCCGGTAGTAAATTGATTCGGTCGGGAGCGCGGATAGGACCGAGTCGAATGCTGCGTTGCCATCCGCTGCCACTAAGTTTGCTAGGCGCATGTAGTTGGCATCACCCTCGGTCAGTAGAGCCTCAATAGCGAGTGACTCACAATGCCTATTGGCCTTAGCCGGAAGTGCTCGGCCGTCGACCACAACTAGCTCCGGACTCAGAGTCTCGGCGCTGATGCCCACCACCGCCGAGTCGATGCCCGAGTCGACCAGCCATAAGGCACCTTTCCTAGGGAGATCACGTCCTGCTGCTCCCATAAGCACTTCAGCGAAGCCAACCATTCGACGCGCTCGCTTGCTGTCTGCCTCGTTCACGGTGACTTCGGGGACCATTCCAGCTTCGAGAGTCTTCTTCCAGCAATGGATCGCCAACTTCCAGTCGAAGCGCTTCTCAGCAATCTTGGCTCGTAAGCGCCACACTTCGACGGTCCCAGGATGAGTCTCAAGGAACGATTGCAATACGCGCTCAGCTTTATCCAGACTTCCCACCTTCCGATGTTTGCGCGCAGCTCTTATCACTTCCCTCACCGCATCTTCATCACTCTCGCTGCGGCAGACCGTGAAAGGGAGCGCGGATGTCTTGGGTCGAACGATGGGAATTCGGCGCATGATGCGGTCGGACCAAAGACGTCGAAGTGAGTTGCGACCCATTCAATTCTCCCAGCACGACCAGGCCTGTGCAGTCTGTCCTGTCGATGTGCTACCGAAGCCCTGCCCTGCGCACGCGCAAGAGAGTCAAGCTATCACAGGGCGAGTTACCTAACTCAGATCGCTTGCAAGTTCACGAAACTTCTCGACTGCAGGCAAGACAGAATCCTCGAGATTGCGCGCCGCCCAGTCCGGCCGCACGTAGAGAGCCGCGAGTGCGTAAAAGAAGAAGAGGTTTCCGGTGATCTCGGCACGAACATCGGCCATGTGCCCAGACTCGAAGAAGGGCTGGATGTAGTCGCTCTCAAACGCGGCAAGACTGGCCTCTCTTGTTACAGCCAAGATTGCAAGATCAAAACCGTATGGTGCGACGCTCATGTACGCTAGATCGACCACGAATATCCGCCCGGTAGTTGGCTGAACGACTGCGTTGGAGGGGTGTAGATCAAAGTGTGTTAAGCCGAGACAGGTGGTCGCCTCGGACCGCTCAAAGAAGCCTTGGATCTCTGCAGACGCACGCACCATCGCCTCCGCTGCCTCGAGGTTCTCGGTCCGTCCCTTTCGGCTCAACCCTGCCACGCCGCGGAGGAGACTCTCCCTTGATTGGAGATCGTCCCAAGCGTGGGCGATTGTCCTCTGAATCTCGTGGATCCGTGTAGCCGGCCGACCGACGAGATCGAATGCCTGGAGGTGCGAGAGAGCTTCACCATTCGGCTTGACATTGGAGAGCCGCCGAAGCTGTTCAATCAAACTGGGCAGGAATTCGTCTGGTAAGTCTCCGGCATGTGCATCGTCGATGAACTCGAAGTACAGTGACAGGGATGTTCGATGCGTGGACCACGTGAGGAAGTCAGGTACAGATACTTGATTCTCTCTAAGGTCTCGCACCAAAGTTTCGTTGACCAACCTCTCACGCAGGTTGGTACGCGACTTTGCGCAAATCTTCTCAAGGACCGTTAGGGTGTGGCTGCGACCGGGCAGACTTACCTTATGTGTACGCAGGGCTTTGGGGCGCCGGTCTTGACGGCGCGCGATCTCTGACGTACTGACTTCGGTTGCGCCCAGACTCCTTGCCAGAGACTCTTGGCTCGCTCTATCCCTGCACGCCAGGCTAATGTCGAGCTTCGTTTCCGCGACTCTGCGGAATCGCGCTGCCGCCCCAGCATTCATGTCTAGAAAGCCGCTCCAATTATCTACTGCCTCCCGCCAAGACTTGTTCATTGATGAACTTGTAGCGAGCAGGTACATGAGCGTAGGATCCTCTGGCCACTCCTCCAAGCCACGTTTGATGAGCAAGCCACCTGACTCCAGGTAGCCGGCGTTCAAGTGTGCCCTAGCCAGCCGACCGAGTATTCGACGCCTCTTGTCGCCATCTTGGGCAAAGAGGAGTGCCTCGAACTCAGCGATAGCTTGATCCCAGTTTCCGCAAGAGTACGCGATCTCAGCGGATTCGTTTGCTATTCCACGGCTTGTTGGATGTTGCGACTTTCCCTGCTCGATGATCTCTCGCGCAGCCTCGAGGTCTCCCGTTGCTCGTAGCGCACCCGCAAGCCTGGTGAAGACCCTTGGCCAGGCGCCCTCCAGTCCGTCACGCTCAAGAATGTCACCCCAGAGTCCCCGTGCTTCTGCCCAGTTCTTTCGGGCGGAGGCCAGCTCAGCCACTTCAATCGCAAGTCGTCGACTACTCGGTTCTAGCGCTAGGCCGGCGCGGGCGAAGGCCTCGGCTTCGTCGAGCTTGTCCAGCCGGCGGTAGGCTTCAGCAAGCCCAACGAATGCTCGGCTTGTCTCTCGCCCTGCACTCTGGGCCAGCAGCCTGCTCCAACGGTCAACAGCCAGATTCCAGGCCTTTTGTTGCGACGCAAGCTGGGCAGATCGCGCAAGCTTGGCCACTTCAAGGGATGCGCTGTCGGGTCGGCGCTTCAGCATATTGCGCAAGCGACGGCGCAGTGGAGCCGGGATTGCGCGCCGCAACCTGTGTGATAACTGCTGAAGAAGTGACCCGGACTCTTGCATGTGCGTCTCCGACACGTCTCTTCCGTTGTGGGCCACGCATCACTTGTGGCACCCGATCCGTCAGACCATCCTATCCGGACTCTAGACTGAGTCTTTGACTGCCCAGTTGGGTTCTACACCTATCGCGGGTTTCCGGCGGCCCTAGTCAGCGAGCAGGCCGTGCCGCGACGAATGAGCTGCCCCGCGGCTCCGCGAGCGGGCTCCGACGCTGTTCGGTATCGATCGCGGGGCGACCTGCTGGCCGGTCACCGGTGGTGGTCCATGAGCGAGGTCGGTCACGAAGGTGTGCATCAAGCGAAGGCTGAACCGCAGCTAGCACGGATCCGGCGTTCTACGGATCGGAGCTGGTCGAGCCTTGTATCCTCGCCGAAGCCTGAAACGGCTACTGTCTAGCCGCTGAAAGTTGCCGACGGTGCCTATCCGACAGACGGGTGCTCGTCCCGGTTCCTGGGGGGGGGCGGACTGCCAACTTGCCCAGCAGAACCGTCCAGGTCTGGCTCAACGAAGCTAGTCGAACCCAAGACTCCATCAGACCCGGGGCGACATGGGGTTGACGCAGAGCGTGCCGGTTGCGCCTGACGCTGTGCGATACACCCCATTGACCAGCATGATCAGTAACCCCCAACTGCTCCTCGTCCGGACGAGCTTCGACGGCCAAGTGCTTCACAGTGGCCGGACATTCTGCCTACCCCGTCCAGAAGCGTCACCCGCTCGCTCCCGCCCGGATCGGCTCGATGACCTGCCGCACGAACGCGACCTGTTCATCGACCGACTTCAGCGGCGCGCTCTCCAATCCATGCAGGAAGGCCTCAGTCTGGCGCAGCAGCCCCGGCTTGCAGTTCCGATCGGCTGTCGCATCGATCTCCAGATCCTGGACCTCGAAGCTGCCGATCCGTTGGACCTGCAACCGTTCAAGCGGCTGGAGGTAGACCCGGTGAGCGTCGGTGACGAACGTCACGCCCCATCCGCCGGGGGACGCCCAGTTGGCGTGATAGCTGAACGCAGCCTCGTCCACCGTGCGTCCGGCCCCCACGTACACCCTGGGGCCCCCCGCCCAGTCCAGATGACCCAGGACCTGCGCCTCCATATGGGCGGGTGGACCCGCCAACCAGAAGGCCAGATCGATCACATGCGAGGAGTTGGCCAGCAGCCAGGCTCGCTTCACCTGGTCGGGGTGATGGCTCTGCGCAACCCGCTCACCTTGTTCGGTGAAGTCGAAGGTGAACGAGCGCACCCCTCCATCC
>JBJHBB010000008.1:7554-14229 GCA_050485265.1 Rhodothermales bacterium
CCACGCCGCGACACGATCCCCCCGCTCCACCCCCACCTGGCGCAGGAAGTGCTGGAAGTGCGCCACGCGCCGTCGGAGCTCGCCGTAGGTGATCTCCACCGGCGGCGCCCCCGTCTCGTCCACGGCCTGAGAGAGCCGTTGGATCCCAGCTAGATCCAACGCTCCCGGCTTCTCGATGAGCAGAGCGGCCGCTCCGGAGCGAAGCAGGGCGAGCGATGTCTCGGCCAGCGACGCGACGCTGGTCGCGACGATCGCATGGGTCGGCGCCGGGTTCGATGCCAGCCAGAGATCGATGCCTCCCGGGATGGCGGCGATACCGGTCGCCGCCTGGAAGGCTGCAACGCCCTCTTCCGACCTACCGACCACCGTCGGTTCTACACCCAGAGTGGCCAAGACCTCCGCGTAGGCCTGGGCCATAGGACCGGCTCCCACGAGGAGCACTGCTCGCGAGGCACCTAGGTCACCATGCATGGTGTGTCCTCGTCGGCAGCGTCGAGCGCCTGTAGGAACGGGCCCAACAACGCAAGGTGAGCCTCGGTGGCATCTTCCAGGTCTGGAAGGGCGCAGCGGCCCGTTGCCGCGAGGTCGCGCACAACCTGACCCGTCAACTCGCTCTGCAGTCGGAGCACGAAGGCGTCCTGCCGCCATCCCTCAGACCCAGCACCCTTTCGCATCAGCACCCCGCCCGCTTCGTCGATCAAGACATGCTCGTCCCCACAGGTGACAGCGACGAGCAGCGGTGCGGTCGATCCGGGCATCGCGGTGATCTCTAGGTGGTCACCACGGGGGGTGCTGCCGAAAAGCGTGCCATCGAACTCGATGTAACCACGTCGGCGCTGGTTGTCGATAACCCGGAGGCCTCGGCCCTGCAACGGCGAACCGCCCAGTCCTACCGCCGCCTCACCCGCAAGGAACCGGAAGAGGTCCACGAAGTGGACCGCGTTGGAACCCAACCCGTGCGTGGGGTTCGCCTGGATCCGCAGCGAAACGGGCGCCTCCAGATCGAGTGACTCACGTAGCCGCTGGTAACCGGGCCACAGGCGTCGTGGCGTGTTGACCCAGCCACTCGTGCCAACGGTCCGCAACAGTTCGGACACCTGCGCGTACTCGTTTCGGCGTGGGAAGAGGAACTTCTCGAGCACCAAGTGCTCGACGCGGATCGTGGCCAGCAGAGCGGTGACGACCTGGCTTCGGATCCCGGATCCCGTCGCGACGACCGCTACCGCGACATCGTTGGCAAGTTCCGTGACATCGTCGTACTCAGCCACCTCGACACTTCCGCGGTCAGGCGTCTTGGCAGCGAGCACGGCGGCCCGCTCACGCGCTTCCGGGTCCGGGTCGACGACATGGACCCGCGACGCAACACCGTCTCGCACGACGGCCTGCAGATGCCGGGAGCCGATGCCGCCAACCCCGATGATCGCGATCTCGATGACAACCTCGAGGTTTGGTGTTCAGGAGTCCGGCTACGGCTCAGTGAAGCCCTCTCCAGCCTACAGCTGCGACACATTGCCGCTGGTGTCGGTGAGTTGCGGCTGCTCGCCTCCATCCACACGACGGATCAGCCGACGAACCGCTCCAAGGGGTAGAGCCGCTGTTCTCCTAGGGCCACAAACGCCGGGGCCTCGACATCGACGAGGCCCTCTGTTGAGAACTCCTGGAGCCACAACCGGTACTCCTGCGGCGAAAGGTGGAGATCGTCAACGAGGCGATGCAGACGGGAGGACTCACGGGGGACGTGGTACTTGAACCCTGGGTCCGGGGTCCGCCAGTTGGCCCCGTAGTGACCCTCCAGGAAGTACTCAGTTCGCCTCGGCAGGTACAGCTCGGTGTCCTCGTACTCCCTCGCCTCGTGAGGGACAAAGTCTTCAGGTCCCGCTTCCAGCCGGGAGAAGTTGTGCAGCCAGGCGTGCCCATCCTGGAACCAGATGGCTTGAACATCGAGGTGGAGTGCAGCTGCGGCACCGGGTCGCTGGACACGGAAGGGGCGGCCTCGAGGATTCAGGGTGACGACGAACCCCTGAGCGAGCAAGGAGCGGATGATCCCCTTCGCCTCGACCTTGACGTCGGCTGGCCGACTGGCCGACGAGAGGTACCCCACGTCGAAGTCATCGTCGCCCGGGATCAGGGCCCCGTCCCGGTGGATCCCCAGCAGCGTTCCGTAGAGGACCATAAGCGATCGATCGAGGTGCTCTTCGAAGTGGTCCCGGACCTGCCCATACAGCTCGAGCAACTGTCGCTGCAGGTCCGACAGGCCCATACTCGGCCGCGAGAGGGCTCCCTTCTTGTCGATCTCACCACCCGCGTCCAGGACCTCGTCGAGAGATCCGTCTCCATGAGGGATGGTCACCGCCACCTCCCCATGCTTCCCGAAGGCCGACCAGGCACCGACGCCCGGGGTGCGAAGCTGGAAGCTGCCCTCAGACGCCAACGCCGCAACCGTGGGGCGCAGAAGGGTGAATGCGAACCCTCGGATGACCTGCCCCCCTCCGAGGTTCACCCGTCGTAGGAGGCGTTCGCCGAACCACACCTCGACGCTCTCAATCCCATGACGATGCGACCAGCCGTGGAAGCGCACGCCTTCGTGCATCACCTCGATCGTGTACACCCCGACGGGATCTGCAGAGGGGGATGGCGCGGAAGGGCGCAGTTCAACGCCGAAGAGTGGGTCGTGAGCGCGTGCTTCGCCGGCGAGAGACCGGCAACGCTCCAATGAGAACTCCCAATGATGAAGGCGACGCCACGCCCAACGCTCATCCGCTTCGCGCGCGGCGGCGACGGCGAGTTCCAGGTGCTCCGCGGCTTCAAGCGGATCGCCGATGGACTCGAGCGCGTCCGCGAGACGGACGCGCCACGCCGGCTTCCCGGGGCTCGATGCCACGATCTCGCGAAGGACCTCGACCAGTCGCGAGCGGAGCTCGTCCTCCGTGGCCCCGGGTACAGGGCCACGCTCTGCGATCGGCAATGCCACGAAGACCAACTGGTCCGGTCGCCGGAGATCACCGCTGAGGCTGCCGCCCCAGCGAAGCTCATCGGCCAGGAGACGGGCGAGTGCCTGCTTGGCGCGGCGGTCGCGCGGACGGCGTGACACCAAGTCGTCCAAGAGCGGCAGGGCGATCTGGAAACAGCGCAACGCGCGCACGTGGTCGATAGCCATGCTCGCATCACGGCTCTTCTGCTTGCCATCGCTCTTGCTCGCAGCCTCCAACCACGCCCACGCCGCTACCGGACGGTCCTCTGCCGCCTCGGCTGCCCTCGCGAGTTCGCGCAACCACTCGACGCGGCCCCGTCGACGGTCCACGGCCCGAAGGAAGCACGGGATCGCCCGACGGTGCTGGCCGAGTTCCGCCGCAAGCCGCCCAGCCCACAGATCGGTTCGGGCACCGGGCGTGATCCGTCCAACTGCCCGAAAGATCAGGACGATCAGCGTCGCCGCCCTGCGTGACCCGCGGAACCACCGACGGAGAGGCTTGCTGACGCGTGACATCGCCCCACCTCGACGGTCGTCCTGGCTGCTGGAAGCCCCTGGCATGCCGGCGGTGACTCGACTTCACCTCCCAACGAGTCTAGCTTCGCGGGCTGGCGCCGGTGACCGAAGCGATCGGTGACGTGGCACCTGGTCGGCATGCAGCTCGCAGCGTCAGAGGACTCAAGTGCACCGGATCGCTCACCGGGGCCGCGTAGGCGTCGACCCCGAGAACAGCATCGAGAGCGTTCCGGCTGCGCTTGGGCAGGCAGATGGGCTCGAGATCGACGTTCGGCTCGCTTCGGATGGCATCCCGATCCTGATGCACGACGCCACCGTAGATCGAACGACCGACGGAAGCGGTCGAGTAGAGGGCTTGACCTCCGATGAGTTGGCGAACTGCAAGGTGCAGGGCGGTCTCCCGGTCCCCTGCCTGTCGGAGTACCTCGAGGCCGCCAAGACCCACCGCACACCACTCGTGATCATCGACCTGAAGGACCCCACCCCCCAGTGCCTGGAGGCGACGCTCGACGCTTGCGAAGGCTTCCCCACAGAGAGACTCATGTTCGCCGTACGCGGTGGAGATGCGCTGGCTGCCCTGCGCGGGCTCGCGCCGTCGGCTCGCCTCGCGAGCCTGGGCGTGACGACCGAGAACCTCGAAGCCCGACTCGCGAGTGGTCGTGCCTCGGCGGCCGAAACGCTCTTCGTACGTCATGGTGACGCCGCGTACCAGGCGAACCGACGGGTCGTTGCGGCGATCCGAGCGCATGGCTTCAAGGCGGGAGCCTCGACACTGAGTACCTTGCGGACCGAGCAACTCGCGCGTCGCGATGGTTGCGACGTCGCACTCGTCGACCTTCCCCTCGATCCCCCGGAGGATCCAACGGATGCTGGGACGCCTACTGCCCAAAGGGACCGATGACCGCGCGGGGCGGCTCGCATGGTCGCTGCTCGCAGGTGCCTCCAACCGGGTTGCCCGGGTCACCGGTTCTCCAAGTTGGTGGCACCGCACTGCGGGGGCACACCTGCACCTGGAACAGCCGGAGCAAGCGCGCGATGCCATCGCCAAGGCGCTCCGTTCTCCCAAGGTGGAGGATGCCCACTTGACGCGAGCCGCGGAGTTGTCGGGGGACCTCCGAGCGACCGGCCGGTGGGCCGAAGCCGCCGCGCTCCTCGCGCCGGCAGCGGCCGCTCCCGTCGATCACTACGACGCCCTGTTCCAACTCTCCAAAGCGTGCCGGCGGATGATCACGTGGGGAGGGTCTTTCGTGGGGGAGGCACGCCACCCGTCGCAGGCGACCTTCCAGTCGTTCAGCATCGGGGAGGCACCGACACCAACCGAAGACGAAGTGACCCAACTCGCCGAGGACGCGCTCCGCCGTGCCGTCGAGAGCGCGGGGATCCGTGTCGCCGCGCATGCGCAGCTCGCGGAGCACCTGATCTCGCAGGGCCACTACGAGGAAGCCATACCCCTGCTCGAGCACGCGATCGACGCCACACGAGCCGCGAAGGGCCATTGGGCATTCGTCCGTCTCCATCGTTGGCAACATGCCCTGGAGTACGCCTACAGCAGGATGGCCAACCCACGCGTCGATGACCCGCTCTTCGAGTGCACCCTCAACGTCCCCGCTGCTGACGACGGCTGGGGCGACGGCGATGCCCCGGCCGGCCTGTTCGATGCCAGCTTCGTCTTCGGAGGGTTGTACGTCACGGGCCTGCTCGCCGGCGCCGCCGACGAGGACCTCATCGAGATCCGGTTGGACGGGCAGGTCGTCCGCCCGCTCAACACCGGCGGCGACGGGTTCTTCCCGGCCTTCTCGATCACGTTCCAACGCGAGACGCTAGAAGGCTTCCCCAAGGAGGTCGAGTTGAGCGTGACCACCAGGTCGGGCCGCCACCTCTGGGCCAGAGGGCGCGGTGAGGCGATCGAGCTCAAGGTGCCGCACGGAACTGGACAGCTATTGGAGGCTCTCGGCCGTGGGGTCACGATCAACAAGAAGGGCGTGGTCAGCGCCACCGAGCGTGAGCTCAAGGCTAGGCAGGAGGCCTACCTCGACCTCTACGCGGACGTCCGACGCTTCTTCGCCGATGAGCTCGGCCTCTCCCTCATGCTCATGTACGGCACGCTGCTCGGCTACTACCGCGATGGGGATCTCATCCCCGGGGATGACGACTTCGACGCTGGGTACATCTCGG
The DNA here is from genome assembly GCA_050485265.1 of Rhodothermales bacterium. GTDB lineage: Bacteria > Bacteroidota > Rhodothermia > Rhodothermales > JANQRZ01 > JBJHBB01. The sequence goes on from JBJHBB010000008.1 coordinate 13,217, forward strand.
CGGCAAGTGACCCGGTCGCCGCCAAGGAGGAGACGAAGGCCATCATCGCGGAGCTCGTACGAGCTGGTTACCTCATCAGTTTCAACCGACGGGGCCGGCTGTTCCGTGCACAGCGAGGCGATGAACAGCTTCCGGGGATCCACCTCGATCTTCGCCCGCTCTGGTTCGAAGATGGCAAGGTATGGGTCCACAACCACGCCAGCTTCCCGGCGACTCTCGAGCACTTCCTCCCCGCGACGCAAGGCACTCTGCGCGGGATCGAGGTGGATGTTCCCCGGGACACCGAGCACTTCCTTCGCAGCCACTACGGCCCCGGGTGGAAGGTCCCCGACCCCGGCTTCGTCTATCACGCCTCCGACGTGGACGACCGGGTCCGTCAGCACCTCGCAAAGGCGCTGATCTCGCCCCTTGAATACCGCGAACTGCACGCCCAGATCGAAGCCGAGCGGGACCAGATCCCGGGGATGGGACGGTTCGTCGCCGTCGGCGCGCAGGACCTGTACCCGCTGGACCAGTTCGTGTCCTGAGGTCGCGTGACCGCGACCCTAGAGGCTCCCGCGCAACTCATCCCGGATGGCGAAGAGCACGTCGTCACTGGTGGAGGCGGGACCGAAGGTCGGAGGGCCAGGCCAGTCCTCATCGAGCCACCGCTGGCCGTGGGCTTCGACCGGCTCCTCGTAGCGTGGAAGCACGTGGTAGTGCACCACGGGATCCTTCATCATGAGTGCGACCACGTTGATCCGCACCGCGCCGTAGACCCGCTGCGCTAGACGTTCCGCCGCAGCGGCCGCGTCGACGAAACCCGCTCCATCGGTCTCGGAGAGATCCTGGAAGCGCTCGCGCCCATCGGCCACGCTGATCACCATCGACCCGAGCGTGAGCTGCGCGGGGCGTACGGAGAGGACCCATCCCCCGAACTCGGCGAGCGTCAGCTCATCGAGACGGAAGGCCTCACGGAAGGCGTGCAGGCTGTCGTCAGGCACTCGCCATCCTCCTTTGGGTGGAGGAGACGC
>JBJHBB010000009.1:0-14101 GCA_050485265.1 Rhodothermales bacterium
GCGCTGTAGAACACGGCTCGACTCTCCCCATAGCCAATCTTGAAACCGACCGCCTCGTCGTCGACCCAGGCGACCAACATCAGCAAATCGGGCCGATCGAACCGGTTGATGATCCTTGCCTCCGAGAAGATCTCCGCGTTGAGTCGTCGGATCACGGGGAGAGCGTCCATGCCCACCCTCTCGATTCGAATCCCCGTGTCCACTAAAGACGACATTTCTAATCAGAGGTTCTACCCTTCCCGCTGCCCCAAAATAGGATGTCAGACACCAATCGGCACGCAGGTCGTCGGAATCAGCCCGTTCTGTCAGGCTGACCTGCCACACCTTGTAGAGTTGGGCATGCGGGTTGATCTTCTGCTCCCACACACCTTGCGACCGATGCGACCCTTGAGACCGATTGCGATTGCCATCCTCGTTCTTGCCATTTCGGGTGCGGCCGAGGCCCAGACCCACCCATCACGCACCGCCGCTGCCAACGACCGCCAGGTGGCGGCCGCCCTCATGGGCCTCGGCGTGGAGGTCTCGATGGACATCCACGGCGGCCTGGTCTATCGCGCGTTCGAGGAGCTGTATCCCCACGAGCGATATGATCGCTTTCGGCTCTCGCCGATGCAGGCCCGCGCGGTCGCGTACGTGTCGCTGATCCTGGCCGTCGCGCCGGGAAGAGACATGTATCCGGTTCCCCATCCGGTACTGCCCGATCACACATTTCTGGCCGAAGTTCGATCTGCCGTCTACGACCTCGCGGCAGCCATCCCCAGCCGTGGGTCGCTGTTCTTGAGTGACGACGAGCGCGGGCTCATGCAGCGCGGGGCCATCGAGATCGGACGGATGGCCAGCCAGTACGGGTGTGGTCCACTCGAGACAGCTGCACTCGAACTGAACGACCTCGCGAACGAGTCCATGCCCGAACGATCCGAGGCCACCACCCGCATCGACGAGCTGCGACGTGTGGCAGCCGAGTGCTAGGCTAGAACGGGAGTCCGTCGCTCGTTCCGCGGGCGGGCGGCAGCGTACGCTGTTGCTCGCCCGCTTCCAGCGATGCCGGTCCAGGCTCCGACGCCTCTTCTAGAATCCAGCGCTCCATCGACGCCTTGGGCTCCCCTTCCAGGAATCGGCTCAATCGGGCCAGGTAGTCCCCTGAGCCTCGCCTGAAGTGGGTCATGGGGAAGCAGACGAACAGCCGCTGTTCCGCTCGCGTGAGCGCCACGTAAAGCAGGCGCACTTCCGCGTCGAGGTCGGATTGCGATCCGACGGCGTATTGCGAGGGGATGACCCCGTCCAGCGCATCGATCAGGAAGACGGAGTCGAACTCCAAACCCTTTGCGCTGTGAATGGTTGAAAGGACCAGCGGGGACTCCTCCTTATAGGTCGCATCGACATCGCGGGCGGCGAGATCGATGGGGTCCAGAGCAAGTGCCTCCAGAAGCTCTCCACGCGACGCGTAGCCCTGCGCGACATCCGTGAAAATCTCCATCTCCTGCAGGCGCTTCGGAAAGTCCTCCGAGTACCTGCGCTCGAGGATGGGTTGATAGTAGGCCATAACTAGCGCCAACTCATCGGCGGGCGGTCGGACGTCCGAAGAGAGCGTGGTGATGAGGTTCAATAGCGCGCCGAGGTCGCTGGTGTACCGCGCCTGACGATCGACGAACGGTGCCGACCGATCCGGGCTGAGATTGGCCAGAATCTTTCGAGCTGTCTTGTCCCCGATCCCCTCGACAAGCTTCAGCACGCGCATCCATGAGACAACGTCCCCCGGGTTCTCAGCCACCCTGAGGTGCGCCACAACGTCCCGGATGTGCGCTGCCTCCGACAGGCGGATGCCGCCGTACTTGACGTACGGAATCCGGCGCTTGCCGAGCTCCGTCTCCAGATCGAAGGCGTTGTAGCTGCTTCGGAAAAGCACCGCGCAACGCCGCAGCGGCACCCCCTCCTCGCGTAGTTGCACGATCATCTGGCAGACAAACCGGCTCTGCCACCTTGAATCCATCGCCTCGACCAGGGCGGGCTTGTCACCTCCCTCGACCGTCGTAAACAGATCCTTCTCGAACCGCTCGGTGGTCTGGCGAAGTACGGCGTTCGCCAGGTTCAGGATGGGTTGCGTCGAGCGATAATTGTGCTGGAGCTTGTGAATGTGTGCTCCCTCGAAGGAGCGAGGAAAGTTTAGGATGTTGCGGTGATCGGCTCCTCGGAAGCCATAGATGCTTTGTGCGTCGTCCCCCACGACGGTCACGTTTCCGTGTTCGGAGGAGAGTAATTCCACGAGGCGCGCCTGAACTCGATTGGTGTCCTGGTACTCGTCAACGAGGACGTGCGCGTTCTTGTCTGCAATCGCCCTTCGAGCGTCATCGCGTCGTTCGCAGAGTTCGACCACCAGCGAGAGCAGGTCGTCATAGTCCATCAGCGCATTGTCGCGCTTATAGCGATCGTATCGCCGGGCCAGGTCCTCGATAGGCGTGATTTGATCCACGAATTGGGGATAGCTGGTCGAAAGCACATCCTCGATAGTCTGCTCGCGACTGCGCGCTGCGCTAATCACCGCCTGCAAAGTGTTCTTCTTGGGGAACCGCTTCTCGGTCCGATCGAGGCCGGCCTCGCTTCGGATCAGGTCGAGGACGTCGGCGCTATCGGAAGCATCGAGAATGGTGAACTCCGTCGGGTAGCCAAGCTTCGGGGCGTGTCGACGAAGGATCTGCAGACACATCGCGTGGAACGTCCCCCCTCGTACTCGCTCGCAGCGACCATCGAGCAGCTGCGAGGCACGCCCGAGCATCTCGCGAGCGGCGCGCCGGGTGAAGGTGAGCAACAGGATGTGCTCGGGAGCGACGCCCGACTCGATGAGGTAGGCCACACGGTAAACCAGCGTTCGAGTCTTCCCCGTGCCCGCGCCGGCTACGATTAGCGTCGGCCCTGAGCCCGCAGTAGCCGCCGCGAACTGGGCGTCATTGAGGGCCGCACGGTAGTCGATGGTGAAGCGCGGCTCCTCTCGAGACGGTTCTTCTCGAGCGAGAACGAATCGGCGTGCCATGTGCTGAAAGTGCCCTGAGGTGACTGCATGGTACGACCTCACCGGGTGACCGATGGCCGGTTGCCGACCGGAGCGGGCTCGTCTATATTGCTCGACTGCTCGCAGACGCTCCCCACGGAAGACCGCTTCCGTCGCGCCCGCAGGCAAGGAGCTCTGGCATCGATTCATCCCCCGCGGGCGCGGCCCGCAGCAACCGAAGCACGGTTAATGGGCAAGGTCATCGCGGTAGCCAATCAGAAGGGTGGCGTGGGAAAGACGACCACGTCAGTCAATCTCGCGGCCTCGCTCGCGGCCACCGAGCACGCGACCCTTCTGCTCGACATCGACCCACAGGCCAACGCCTCCAGCGGCGTCGGACTGGATACGCGATCCGTCGACCGCTCGATCTACAACGTGCTCGCCGGTGAGGCCGAGCTGCACGAGACGATCATCCCTACGGACATGCCGTTCCTGGATGTGGTGCCTAGCCACATCAACCTCGTCGGCGCCGAGATAGAGATGATCGACCTCAACGAGCGCGGGCGGGTGCTGAACGCAGCCATCGACTCGGTGCGACGCAAGTACGACTTCGTCGTGATCGACTGCCCGCCGAGCCTGGGCCTGCTAACGCTGAACGCACTCACGGCGGCTGACTCTGTGGTGATCCCCGTGCAGTGCGAGTACTACGCTCTCGAGGGGCTGGGACAGCTCCTCAACACGATTAAGATCGTGCGCCAGAACCTCAATCGGGAGCTGCAGATCGAGGGCGTGTTGCTGACGATGTACGACACCCGCGTGCGCCTGTCCAAGCAGGTCGCCGATGAGGTGCGGCGGTATTTCGGTGACAAAGTCTTTCGCACGATCATTCACCGCAACGTCCGCTTGAGCGAGGCGCCGAGCTTCGGCAAGCCGGTGCTCCTTTACGACGCCACCAGCGTCGGCGCGCGCAACTACATCGGTCTCGCACGCGAGGTGATCGAGGCCAACCGCTCGATCCTGCCCGATCGGCAGCAGAACGCGCCCATCGAGGCGGGACGCGGTTCCGGAGATGGGAGTCCGAAGGATCTCTCAGAACACTACGATGCCCCCTCGGCGAGTTGACGACGCGCGGGCTCCCCGACGATTTCAATACTGCTCTGCTACCCCCTTTTAGCGAATGGCCGCAAAGAAAGCAGCGCTCGGCAAGGGTCTGAGTGCCCTCCTCCCAAGTGTGTCCGACAGCGACCGCGACAGCGGCAAAGAGTCCGCGCGCCTCTATAGTCTGGACGACCGCACTCGGCTGGCCGGCCGGGTGGCGGATCTAGAAACGGCGTCGATCGACCCCAACCCGTATCAGCCACGGCAGGACTTCGACGAGGCGGCTCTTGACGAGCTAGCGGCCTCTGTCGAGCAACTGGGCATCGTGCAGCCGATCACCGTAAGAGCGAAGGAAGACGGACGGTTCGAGTTGATTGCAGGCGAGCGTCGGCTCCGCGCAGCTAAGAAAGTCGGGCTGGACCGCATCCCGGCCTTCGTCCGAGAGGCCGACACCGAGGCGATGCTCGAAATGGCGATCGTCGAGAACGTCCAGCGCGAGAACCTGAATCCTGTCGAGGTCTCCCTGGGTTACCAGCGCCTGGTCGACGAGTGCGGGCTGTCGCAGGAGGAGGTTGCTCAGAAGGTGGGAAAGAGTCGCTCAGCCGTGGCCAATAGCCTGCGTTTGCTGCGGCTTCCCGCCGATGTCCTGGCTGCCCTTCGTGATGGCCGACTCTCGAGCGGCCACGCTCGGATGCTGGTAAGCATCGAGGACCCCGATGTCGCCGCGCAAATCTTCGAGCGCACGCTCAAAGAAGATCTCAGCGTGCGCCAGGTAGAGGCGCTCGCACGCAAATACCGCGACGGCATCGCCGGGCCCGACCCGGCATCGTCCGGCACGGCTGCGGCCGCACCGGTTCGACAGCAGCTCCAGATCGACTCATTCGGGGACCAACTGCGCGACCGGCTTGCAACACAGGTGAGCATCCGGCACAAGAAGGACGGGGCCGGCAAGATCGAGATCGAGTACTACTCGGAGGATGATCTCGAACGCCTTCTGGATCTACTTCTCCCCCGGTGAAGATCGCCTGGACGTGCATCGGGGCGTGCCTGCTCGCCGTCTCCACCGGTGCTGCGGCTCAGCCCACCTTCGAAAGCGACGCACGACTGGTCGTCCAGACAAGCACCGTTGATCTCGGGGTTTGGCCGGCTCAGTTCGGCCAGAACTCCTTCGAACAAGAAGGCGCGCGCAGACCTTCTCCTACCGGGGCGCTTTTGAGGAGCCTGGCAGTGCCGGGGTGGGGGCAGGTTTACAACCGCCAGTACTTGAAGGCGCCCGTAGTTGTGGGCGGAATGGCGCTCCTCGTGGGCGTGGTCGTGTACTCGAATGATCGGGCGGGCCTGTTTCGACAGGCTGCACTCTTCCTTGACTGCACCGCCGATCCGCCCCAGGCACCACCGGAGTTCTGCGACAACCCGGACCGGTACGCAGGAGCCTTCTCCAGGGCCGACGACCTCACCGCCGGCCCGTTGACGGCCCCGGCCGCTCGCTCCCTGCGAGACCAGTTCCGGCGGCAGCGCGACCTTTTCATTCTCTTCAGCGCCCTGGGCTACGGACTGCAAGCGCTCGACGCATATGTCGCCGCCGAACTGGCCGATTTCGACCTTGGTGAGGATCTGGCTCTGACCGTCGGTACATCGGCTGCAGGACCTATTCTGGGCCTGCGCGTGCGTCTGTAGCCGGACCATCACCGTACGTGGTGCGTTAGGCGCCCCGGTAGGTTTACGGTGTTTCACTATATTTGCGGCCTAGTGCCGCAAGGGCTCAGCGTAGCTTGCCTGTCATGGGGATCCCGCCGCCGATTTGGATAGCAGATGACCTTGCCTGACTTCACTCCTCCACCGCCCGGCCAGCCGACTCAAGGGCCCGGAACGGATACGAGGGCCATCTTTCAGAAGTCACGGCGTTTCTTCGACCCGGAGGGTGACTACATCCAGGTGCGCGCTGCGGACCTGTATCCGTACTTCCGGCCGATCGAGGTCGCAGAGGGTACGCGCGCCATCTTCAAGGGCAAGGAAGTCATCATGGCGGGGTCGAACAACTATCTCGGCCTCACCAACGACCCTCGTGTGCTCGAGGCCGCTAAGGCCGCGATAGACCAGTACGGCACCGGCTGCACCGGGAGCCGCTTCCTGAACGGAACGCTGTCCATCCACATTGAACTCGAGGAGCGGCTTGCGGAGTTCATGGGGAAAGAGGGCTGTGTGCTCTTCTCAACAGGGTACATGACCAACCAGGGCGTGATTCAGTCCCTGGCTCAGAAAGGCGACATCGTTTTCTCGGACAAGGACAATCACGCTTGCATCGTGGCGGGCACACAGGTGGCCACCGCCGACACGGTTCGGTTTCGCCACGACAACATGAATCACCTCCGCGTGCTGCTCGAGAAGCACGTGGCCGAGCGACCCGACGCCGGGCGCTTGATTGTGTCTGACGGCGTCTTCTCGATGAGCGGCACGCTCGCGAAGGTCCCTGAGCTGGTCGCCCTGGCTGAGGAGTTCGACGCAGGACTACTTCTCGACGACGCCCACGCCATCGGTGTGATCGGTGAGGGCGGGCGCGGCTCCGCGAGCGTGTTCGGCCTGCTCGACCGGGTGGACCTGATCACCGGAACGTTTTCAAAGAGCTTCGCCTCGCTGGGAGGGTTCGTCGTCGGCACCCACGAGGTCACCGAGTTCATCCGCCACGTGGCCAGTACCCACATCTTCAGCGCGTCGATGCCGCCGGCTAACGTCGCCACCGTACTCACTGTCCTGGAAATTCTCCAGCAGGAACCCGAACGTCTGGAACGGTTGGAGGAGATCTCCAACTACATGCGCGAAGGTTTTCGTTCTCTGGGCTTCAACGTCTGGACCAGCCAAAGTCCCATCATCCCCGTAGTCGTGGGGGACATGAAGACCTGTTTCATGTTCTGGAGGGACTTGCTCGAGGAAGGCGTGTTCGTAAACGCTGTCGTGCCGCCGGCCGTGCCGCGTGGTCAGGCGTTGATGCGTACCTCCTACATGGCGACGCACTCGAACGAAGAGCTTGATTTCATTCTGTCGGCCTTCGAGACAGTCGGTCTGCGGCACGACGTGATCGCACCCGGTGGGCATCCTGGCCGGAACGGAGACACCTCGGTGCATTCGGACGCCTGAAGCCGGGCGTCCGGTGTTTGAGCGGGGAGGTAATTTCCGTGGACTCAATAAGCAACGTCCATGGCCTCTGTCCGCGTAATCCCGGTCGATAGCACATCGCTGCGTCGCCGGTTCCTGGGTTTCCCCTATGAGCACTACCGGGGCCACAAGCACTGGGTGCCTCAGCTTCGCATCGATCAGTCGAAGGCGCTCGACCCCAAGAAGAACCCCTTCTTCGAGCACGGAACGGTCCAGCTTTTCCTTGCGGAGAACGAGCGGGGCGATGTCTTGGGACGGATCGCCGGCATCATCAGCGGCATGCACCTGCAGAAGTACGACGACGCCGTCGGGTACTTCGGCTTCTTCGAGTGCGTCGAGGATTACGCCGTAGCGGAGCAGCTCCTGGATGCCGCATGCAACTGGTTGCGATCTGCGGGCCTCCGGAGCGTCCGCGGGCCGGTCAATCCCACGATCAACGACACGGCAGGTCTGTTGGTGGACGGCTTCGATCGCGCGCCGTCGATCCTGATGCCGTATAACCCACCCTACTACGTCGAGTACGTCGAGCGCTACGGTTTCGAGCGTGCGATGACCATGTGGGCGTACTACGTCCACGAAGCATACATCCAGACGGAGAAGCTCCGTCGGGGCTCCGAACTGGTCATGCGACGCTACCCCGGCCTCAAGTTGCGCGCACTGGACATGGACCGGTTCTGGGAGGATGCCCGGATCGCACTCGAGATCTACAACGCCGCGTGGTCCAACAACTGGGGCTCGGTGCCGATGACCGAGCGCGAGTTCGAGCACCTGGCCAAGGACCTGAAGCAGGTCATCGATCCAGAGCTCGTCTACTTCCTGGAGATGGACGGCAGGCCGGTGGCTTTCTCTGTTTCCATCCCCAATCTCAACCGAGCGCTCAAGCACGTCCCCAATGGGCGATTGCTGCCTCTTGGACTCCCCAAACTGCTCGCCTATGCGAAAATGGGAGGTGTGTACGAGTTGAGAATGCCGTTAATGGGTGTTCTACCGGAATACCACGGTCTTGGCTTCCACGCTCCGCTGATCTACGAGTCGATTCGCGTGGGACGTCCGAAAGGGTACGAGGCGTGTGAGATGAGTTGGGTGCTGGACGTCAACTCCACGCTCAAGAACGCGCTGGACAAGCTCGGAGGCGTGCAGGACAAGCAGTACGCGATGTTCGAGCGGGCGCTGTAGTCTGCCGTCACCCGAGTCCGAGTTGGCTCAGGAAGATGCTCAACGAGCGGGGCTCGACGGCGATCGTCAAGAGAACACCCCCGAGCGCGCCACCCAGGTGCGCCTCGTGAGCGACCCTGTCTCCAGACTGCCGCGATGCGTGGATCGAGTACGCCACGTACAGCACGGCGAAAACAATCGCGGGCATCGGCAGCGCAAAGAAGAGGTAGAGGATGTGCCAGGGAGCGAACAGGCAGAAACTGAACAACACCCCCGAGACCGCACCCGACGCCCCGATCGCAGAGTATTGCGGGTCGTCGCGGTAGCGGAGAAGCGTAGCCAGGTTGGCGGTGATCTCGCTACCAAAGTAGATGACCAGGAAGCCCACGGGCCCCAGGAGGTGCTCTACGTACGGCCCGAAGAAAAATAGCGTGATCATGTTGACCAGCAGATGCCCCATCCCCACGTGGACGAAGCCGGCGGTCAGCATTCGCCAGTACTCGCCGCCGTGGTAGAACGCGTGCGGCCTGAACGCCATCACGCCGATCAGTCGCTGATCGAAGTAGAGCGTGTAGAGGCCAATCAGACCATTCACAGCGAGCAGGGTGAGGGTGACAGGCGAGTCAATCAGCATTGAGAGACAGATCGGGGGCTGGGGGGAGGACACGGCGTTGTCATGACCGCGCGGTAACTTATCGACGCCCCTCTCGCAAGGAACCTTCACCCGTGTCCTTCACGTGGAAGCCTCCCCTCTATCGCGACCTCGATCAGAATCTCTATGAACGGACCCAAGCTGGCCTTGCTACTCCTCGCCGCGCTTCTGGTCGCGGCATGTGGGAATGGAGAGACTGAGGAAGTGCCGGACTCCACCACCGACATCGTGGGAACGTGGGAAGTGGTCGATGAACCGGACCTGCCGTTCAGCCGCTCGGGCCAGCGATACACCTTTTCCGCCGACAGCACGTTGCGCATATACCGACCGCGCACGCTCGGGCCCGCCTCGACCATCATGGCTGTTTACGACTTCCACGGAGACACGCTGGCGATTCGGTCAGAGTTTGATGCCGAACAGTTGCTGCCGACGCTCGCAAACGACACCCTCGTCCTGTGGCCCGTAGGCACCGGCCGCGTCATGACGCTCGTCCGCGTTGCCGATGGCGAAGGACCTGAGATGGCACCTCCGCCTACGCCCACCGGCGACGGTCCGGTATACTCACCCCCGGCCGATGTCCCGCCCGAGGACATGCCACAGAACTGACAACCTCACCCAGTCATGCGAACAGCTCTCCGCCTCTTCCTTCTCCCCGTGCTGGTCATCGGTCTGGCCGCTTGCGCCGATCGTGATGACACGGACGCAGACGTCGAGATCGATGCGCCCTTCGACGACGCCATCGATCCCGACCTCATCGGGACGTGGGTGCTTGCCGAACAGGCGGGCGCAGCGCCTGACGTGCTCGTAACGGTCACCTTCACCACGACCGGTGATTACATCGTGCTCACTGAGGGCCGTGCCGGGCAGCACCAGTACTTCAGCATGGCTGGCGCGAACATAATTGCGGTCTCCGAGACCCCCGGAGGGGTAATCGAGCAGTACGAATACGAGGTCGGTACGAACCGGCTGACCTTGACCGTACCCGGAACGGAGGCGTCTACGGTTCTCGAGCGGCGGCCGGATCTGCTTGAGAATCGACCTGAGTTGGTGCCGCAAGTCGATGCCGACCCCGATCCCGGTACAGTGGCTCCCCCACCTCAGCAGATGGACGAAGATGCTCCGACGCGCGAGGAGGTAGGTCGCGACCTCGATGAGACCGACGAGGAGTGGGGCGACCCGGAGCCATAGTCTCCGCGGCCGACGCAGGTTCGCCAGGGTATGCGCGCAGATCCGCCACATTTCCGCGACATCCTTCTGAGGCGGTCGTTCGTTTCGTAGGGCGTGAACGTTTTGCCCCACCATTCTCGATCCCTCATGTTTAGAACCATCGTCGCCACTACGCTAGTGATCATGGTCGGCGGCGGCGCATCGCTCGCCGCTGCTCAGTCGATTCCCGATCAATCCACGCTAGGCGAACGCCTGGGCGTGTCTGCTGGTACAGCCGCGGCGGTCCACGCTGCTCTCACAGAAGTAGAAACGGAGCCAGGCTTCTTGTGGGGAGTCTCGGCCGACCTGGCGACGAGCCTGACGGCCGACCAGAAGGCTGAGCTAATGTCCGCCGCACCCCAGCGGATGCTGCGACAGCGCGGAGAGGCTCGCGGAGAGCGCCCCCAGCGCCGCGCTACCGAAACGCAGCGCCGCGCGGTGCGGAACGGTGCATCGCTCACGGACGAGCAGCGGGCTCAAATGCGGCAGGTGACGGAACGCTTCGCTCCCCAGATCCGCGAACTCCGTGAGGCAAGTGCCGAAGGGACACTCGACCCGGACGTCTTGCGCGAGCGTCGTCAGGCGCTACGGACGGAGATGCGCTCGGCGATGGACGCCATCCTTACGGATGAGCAGCGAGAGCAGATGCGGGAGCATCGAGTGCGCGTGCAACGCTCTGCAGATGATCGGGGTGAAGGCGAACGCCGCGTGCGCGTCCGTGTCCGGCAGTCCGATGCCGATCGAGCCACCATGGAGCAGCACCGGAGCGCCCGCGAGAATGCGCTCAATCTCACCGACGCCCAGCGCCAGCAACTCCGCGAGATGATGAATGAGCGTCGGCAGCGGGCCGCAACGAACGGCCAGCAGGCAGCCCGCGCTGAGATGCTGACGCAGGAGCAGCGCGAGATCGTCCAGATCCACTCCGCCCTCCAGCGCGCGCTTCGACCGTTCGGAAACCGCTAGGCAGATTTCCCCCACCACGCTACGGCGCGGGTACTTTCGAGTGCCCGCGCCGCTTTCGTTATGGCCTTCCCCGATGGCCCGATAAGAACCACGTTGCCCGACGGCACCGCCGTCATACTCCGGCCGATTCAGCCCGAGGACCGTCGTCTGCTGGAGGAGGGCCTGGGGCGGCTATCTGCACGCTCGCGCTTCACCCGATTCTTCTCGACCCTCACCGAATTCTCTCCGCGGCAGCTCGACTATCTGACCGCCGTCGACCAGCGTAAGCATGTGGCCTGGGGCGCCATCCTCGAAGGGGACGACCTGTCCGGCGTAGGAGTGGGCCGGTTCGCACGTCTGCCCGATGATCCGGATGCTGCTGAGGTTGCAGTCACCGTGCTGGACGAGCACCAGCGCCGGGGGATTGGCGGACTGCTGCTTGCGCTGCTCTTTCGAACGGCCATGCACCTCGGCGTGCAGAGGCTGCAAGCCTACGTGCTGAGGGAGAACCAGGACCTCGTTACGGCGCTCAAGGCGCTTGGCGGCACCACCGGCGTGTTCGAGGATGGTGCCATCGAAGTCAGCTTGCCCATTCCCCGGTCCCTCGAAGACCTACCCCAGTCAGAGGAGGTCGACAAGCTCGTCGCGGCCGTTCGCCGACTGGAGGATGCCATCGCAGAAGCCGGCGGCTAGGTGGTCGATCCACGGGAAGCGCACCTTGGCGTCGAATCCGTGCTCCCGATCGAGGGTAGTAGGACGTTGCCGTAATCCGAGCCTTCATGGGAATCCGCAAGATCGACTCTGCCTTTCGACTCCAGGCGCCCTTCACCCCGACCGGGGACCAGCCCGGGGCGATCCAGGAATTGACCGAGGGCATCTTTCGCGGTGACCAGTTCCAGACCCTCCTCGGGGCGACGGGTACCGGCAAGACCTTCTCGGCGAGCCACGTCATCCAGAATGTCGGCAAGCCGACCCTTGTGATCTCGCACAACAAGACGCTCGCTGCCCAGCTCTACGCCGAGTTCCGCCAGTTCTTCCCGGAGAACGCGGTCGAGTTCTTCGTCTCGTACTACGACTACTACCAGCCCGAGGCCTACATCGTCACTTCGGACACGTACATCGAGAAGGACTTTGCCATCAACGAGGAGATCGATCGGTTGCGGCTGCGCGCCACCTCGGCTCTCGTGTCCGGACGGCGCGACGTGATCATCGTGGCCTCCGTGTCGTGCATCTACGGTCTCGGCAGTCCCGACGAGTACCGCGCGCAGATCGTGCAGTTGTCGAAGGGAGACGTGCGCTCTCGCGACGATATTCTGCGCGGCCTCGTGAACATCTTCTACAGCCGCAACGAGTTCGAATTCGTGCCGGGGACGTTCAGGGTGCGCGGGGATGTGATCGAGGTCTTGCCTGCCTACCTGGAGTCTGAGGCCTACCGGATCACGTTCTGGGGGGACGAGATCGAGTCGCTCTCCCGCTTCGACCCGGTCACGGGCTCCGAGTTGGACCGCGAATCGCTGCTGACGATCTACCCGGCCAAGCACTTCGTCACCCCAAAGGACCAGATGGAGTCGGCGATCCACAGCATCGAGGAGGAGCTGCGCTGGCGCCTGGCTGTGCTGCATGACGAAGGCCGGATGCTGGAAGCGCAGCGCCTCGAGCAGCGCACCATCTTCGATCTTGAGATGATGCGGGAGGTGGGCTACTGCTCGGGGATCGAGAACTACTCGCGGCACATCGATGGACGCGAACCTGGCACCCGCCCGCACTGCTTGCTGGATTACTTCACGACCTCATACGGGGACGACTTCCTGATGGTTATCGACGAGAGTCACGTCACCATCCCCCAGATCCGCGGGATGCACAACGGCGACCGTGCTCGGAAGCTCACGCTCGTCGAACACGGCTTCAGGCTGCCGTCGGCGCTCGACAACCGTCCGCTGACGTTCGAGGAGTTCGAGGCCTTCATCCCCCAGATGATCTTTGTCAGCGCGACGCCGGCGGATTACGAGTTGGATAGGAGCGAGGGCGTGGTGGTCGAGCAGGTCATCCGACCTACGGGCGTGCTGGATCCGGAAGTGGAGGTGCGGCCGGTAGAGGGGCAGATCGACGATCTCCTCGAGGAGGTGCGCCTTCGCGTCGAGCGCCGTGAGCGTGTGCTGGTGACCACCCTCACCAAGCGAATGTCCGAGGATCTCACCGAGTACCTCGACGGCTTCGGTGTGCGCGTTCGCTACCTCCACTCCGACATTGACGCCTTGGAACGCGTCGACATCCTGAGGGACTTGCGCATGGGCGAGTTCGACGTGCTCGTGGGCGTCAACCTGCTCCGCGAGGGCCTGGACCTGCCCGAGGTTTCGCTCGTGGCAATCATCGATGCGGACAAGGAGGGCTTCCTCCGCTCCGAGCGGTCGCTCATTCAGACGGCCGGACGCGCCGCCCGAAACGTGCACGGTCGCATCATCATGTACGCGAACACGATCACGGACTCTATGCGACGGATGATCGATGAGACCGAGCGGCGGCGGGCCATCCAGCAGGAATACAACCGCGAGCATGGCATCACGCCGCGAACGGTCACCAAGAGTAGTGACGACATCCGTCGCGGCACGCTCGTGGCGGACCACCGTGCGGAGGCGGCAGACAGGCAGGCCGCCTTCTACAGCGGCCCCGAGCAGCTGCCGCGCGTCGCGGACCCCGTCGTGAAATTCTTGACGGCCGATCAGAAACGCGACCTCGTTGCGCAGCTTCGCCGCGAGATGAATGAGGCCGCCGCCAACCTGGAGTTCGAGCGCGCCGCCGAGCTGAGGGACTCCATTGCCCAGATCGAGGCCGAAATCGCGGCCTGATGCCCGATCACTGCAAAGACATCAGGAACTTCGGATTGACCATGGAGGCCGGCCGGCGGCCAT